>JAZNYQ010000001.1:0-4976 GCA_045594545.1 Eubacteriales bacterium
GACCATTCTACCGATGAACTAACCCTGCATGTGCATTATTATAGCACATAAATTGGAAGTTATCAACTATAAATTCAAAGAAAGCGGAGCTTTCTTCCGTTTTTTTCCCGAAGGGAAACATCGTTTTGGCGAAGCCAAACATCGTTTGCGAAGCAACATCGTGTTGTCGTAGGGCAATCAAGGACAATGATGTTGCCGTTGGCAAATGATGTGCATCGTGTGATGCAATGATGTACGCCTGCGGCGTAACGATGTGTGCCTACGGCACAATTATTCAAAGAAGCCGGCGGCAAGGACGGCATCGCCGTTATAAAACACGCAGGTCTGGCCGGGAGTGACGGCGCGGACGGGGGAATCAAACCGAACGTGGGCCATTCCGCCCTCAACCGTTACCGTGGCGGGCACGGGGGGTGCGGCCAGCCGTGTTTTAACAGTGCAGGTAAAATGCTCACAGGGGAAGGATTGCCAGACCGGATCGGTGACGGTGGCCGTTTGGGTATAGGGATCGGTATGGGAGAGGGTAACGGTATTGCTTTTGGCATCAATGGCGGTGACAAAGGCGGGACGACCCAGCGCGATCCCTAAATTTTTGCGCTGACCGATGGTATAACAGGGTGTGCCTTTGTGCCTTCCGACCGTCTTACCGTCCATCAAAAAGTCGCCCTCTTGAACGGATACGCCCTCATATCGAAGAAAATCGATATAATTCTTGCAGAAGCAGAGATCCTGGCTGTCCTTCTTTTGGGCGACGGGGATGCGGAGGGTTTCGGCCAAGGCACGGTTGTCCTCTTTCCTGCGGTCGCACAGGGGCAGGAGCAGGCGGGAGAGGATCGGCTGGGGCAGGCGTGCGAGCATATAGGACTGATCCTTGACTGCGGAACGGGTGATGTGATACCAACCGTCCGTCTGCCCTACGCCGGCGTAGTGGCCGGTGGCGATAAACTCGGTATTCAGCGAGGCGAGCCCCTTGAACTTGACCAAAGGATTGCAGACGATGCAGGGATTGGGGGTGCGCCCCTTTTTGTATTCATCGATAAAGTTCGATATGACAAATTTGCGGAAATCTTCTCGAAGGTCTAACGAGCAAAAAGGGATGCCGAGATGATCGGCAACCCTGTATGCGTCGTCTTTTTCGGTTGTATCGTCGGTCATTTGGCAGTAGACACCCAGCACCTCATAGCCCTGCTCCAACAGGAGAGCGGCCGTGACGGCCGAATCGACTCCGCCCGAAAGACCGAGGGCGACCTTACTCATGGCAATGGCCGCCGCAGGAATGGCAATCGCCGCCGCCGCAGGCGCAACCCTGCAGAGCGGGGGGCAGTTCTCGACCGTTCTTCTGATAAAAATCGCTCAGCGCGGCGCGGATGGCTTCCTCAGCCAGCACCGAGCAGTGGATCTTGGCGGCGGGCAGACCCTCTAGCGCCTCGACGACCGCTTGATTGGTCAACTGCATGGCTTCGGTGACCGTTTTGCCCTTGATCAGTTCGGTAGCCATCGACGAGGTGGCCACGGCGGCGCCGCAACCAAAGGTCTGGAATTTTACATCCGTAATAATATCGTTTTCGTCAATTTCAAGGAACATCTTCATGATGTCGCCGCACTTGGCGTTGCCGACCTGACCGACACCGCTGGGGTTGTCCATCTGACCGACGTTGCGGGGATTCATAAAATGATCCATTACCTTTTCACTATACATCTTATTGCTCTCTTTCATGCCACAGGGGGCTCATATTTCTTAATTTTTCCACGATGGGGGGCAGTTTTTCGAGGATATAATCAACGTCTTCCTCGGTATTTTCATGCGACAGGCTAAAGCGCAGACTGCCGTGGGCGATCTCGTGGGGCAGCCCGATCGACAACAGCACGTGGGACGGATCCAAAGATGCGCTGGTGCAGGCACTGCCCGACGAGGCGCAGATGCCCTCGACGTCCAGCCACAGCAACAGGCTCTCGCCCTCGATAAAGGGAATGGAAATATTGACATTTCCCGGCAACCGCTGCTCCCGATCGCCGTTAAGTCTGGCGTAGGGGATCTGTAACATGCCGTCGATCAGCTTATCTCTTAATTTAGTAACCTTTGCTATATTTTCCTGCATCTCCTCGGCGGCAAGGGTTAATGCCTTGGCGGTGCCGATGATGGCGGGGGTATTTTCGGTGCCCGAGCGGCGACCGCGTTCCTGCTGACCGCCGGTGAGCAGATTGGGCAGACGCACCCCGTTTTTGAGGTAAAGCCCGCCGATGCCCTTGGGGCCGCCGAACTTATGGGCCGAGAAACTCAGCGCATCGATGCCCATGTCCTTGACGTCGATGGGCAGATGGCCGACGGCCTGTACCGCATCGGTGTGGAAGACGGCGCCGCCCTCGTGGGCAATGGCGGCCAGTTCCTTGATGGGCTGGATGGTGCCGATCTCGTTGTTGGCAAACATGACGGTGACCAGCACGGTGTTCTCTTTCATGGCCTTTCGCAGATCGTCGGGGTGGACGATGCCGTTTTCGTAAACGGGCAGGAGCGTCACCTCGGCGCCGCATTTTTCCAGCGTATGGAGCACGGCGTGGTGCTCAAAAACGGTGGAGATGATATGCGGGGTCTTGTGCTGCATGATGGCACGGGCGACACAGCCTTTGATGACCCAGTTGTCGGCCTCGGTACCGCCCGAAGTGAAGTACACCTCGTCGGAGCGGCAGTTTAAGACGTTGGATATATCGATGCGTGCCGATTTGACAGCCTCGGCGACCTGACGGCCGGCCGCATGGACCGAGCTGGGGTTGCCGTACTGTTCGGTAAAATAGGGAAGCATAGCCTCGACAACGCGCGGATCGGTTGCGGTGGTGGCGGCATTGTCGGTATAAACAAAGCGTTTCATGGGGTATTCTCCTTGATGTATTGAACGGCCAAACGATCGCACCGTTCGTTTTCACTGTGACCGGCGTGGCCCTTGACCCAGACGAAGGTCACGTCATGCGTAATCAACAACTCGTCCAACTTTTTCCACAGATCGACGTTCTTGACGGGGCCTTTATTGGCGGTGCGCCACGAGCGGATCTTCCAGTTATACAGCCAGTTGTCATTGATGGCCTTGGCCACGTATTGGGAATCGGTGGTCAGCCGCACGCGGCAGGGCACTTTGAGCGCCTGCAACGCCGCGATCACCGCCGACAGTTCCATGCGATTGTTGGTCGTGCTCGGCTCGCCGCCGCACAACTCCTTCTCATGCTCGCCAAAGCGCAAAATCGCACCCCAGCCGCCCCGCCCGGGATTGCCCGAACAGGCGCCGTCGGTATAAATTTCCACAAAGGGTCGGTCACTCATGGGTATAGTATACCACCTTAGTATATATTATGCAAGGTTAAAATTTAATTTTTTCTTTGATATAGTCAGCGACATCGGCGACGGGGATGCGAACCTGCTGCATGGTATCGCGGTCACGGACGGTGACGCAGCCGTCGGTTTCGGTATCGAAGTCAACGGTGATGCAGAAGGGCGTGCCGATCTCGTCCTCACGGCGGTAGCGTTTGCCGATGCTCCCTGCCTCGTCATAGTCGCACATAAACTCTTTAGAGAGGGCTTCGTGGATGGCGCCTGCCTGTTCGGAGAGTTTCTTAGACAGGGGCAGGACGGCGGCCTTGAAGGGGGCGAGGGCGGGATGCAGACGCAGCACCACGCGGGTATCGTTCTTGCTCTCGTCTACCACTTCCTCGTCGTAGGCATCGACCAAGAAGGCGAGGGTGACACGGTCGGCACCCAGAGAGGGCTCGACGACGTAGGGGATATAGTGCTCGTTCTTCTCCTGATCGAAGTAGGTCATGTCCTGACCGGAGGTGGTCTGGTGGGCGTTTAAGTCGAAGTTGGTACGGGAAGCGACGCCCCACAGTTCGCCCCAGCCGAAGGGGAAGACGAACTCGAAGTCGGTCGTAGCATTGGAATAGTGGCTCAATTCCTCGGGGTCATGGTCGCGCAGTCTGAGGTTTTCCTCACGCATACCGAGGGAGAGCAGCCAGTTTTTGCAGAAGTCTTTCCAATAGGAGAACCATTCGAGTTCGGTACCGGGGGAGCAGAAGAATTCGAGCTCCATCTGTTCAAACTCACGGGTACGGAAGGTGAAGTTACCGGGGGTAATTTCGTTTCTAAAGGATTTACCGATCTGGGCTACGCCGAAGGGCAGTTTTTTACGGGTGGTGCGGGCGACGTTATTGAAGTTGACAAAGATGCCCTGTGCCGTTTCGGGGCGCAGGTACACGGTGTTCTTGGCATCCTCGGTTACGCCCTGAAAAGTCTTGAACATGAGGTTGAACTGGCGGATGTCGGTCCAGTTATGCTTGCCGCAAGAGGGGCACTTGATATTATGCTCCTCAACAAAGTCTTTCATTTCGCTCTGGGACATGGCATCGACGGCCTTGCCCGGATCGAAGTTATTTTCCTGACACCAGTCTTCGATGACCTTATCGGCGCGGAAGCGTTCCTTACACTCCTTGCAGTCCATGAGCGGATCGCTAAAGCCGCCGACGTGGCCGGAGGCGACCCAGGTCTGGGGGTTCATCAAAATGGCGGCATCGAGGCCGACGTTATACTTATTCTCCTGTACGAACTTGCGCCACCAAGCGGCCTTGACGTTGTTTTTGAGTTCCACGCCAAGCGGGCCGTAGTCCCAAGTATTGGCCAAGCCGCCGTAGATCTCGCTGCCGGCGAAGATGAAGCCGCGGCCTTTGCACAGGGAAACGATCTTTTCCATAGTTTTGTCGGTGTTTTTCATGTTATCCGTCCTTTTGTAATATTATAATATAATATCATACTATAAAAGTATAGGAAATGCAACAAAAATATGGGCAAAAGCCCATATATCATACCGTAAGGTATATCACCCGCAGGATATCATACGGCGGTAGCCGTATATCATTTCTCACTACTAAAGATTCATAGCGAGATGGGGAAGTGATGAATGATATAGGCGTTCCGCCTTTGATATCCGCCCAAAGGG
>JAZNYQ010000002.1:0-10561 GCA_045594545.1 Eubacteriales bacterium
CTGCCGATGACGATCTGCACGCCTTGGTCGATCAGCGATTTGGCGGCTTGGCGGGCGCCCTCTTCGGTGGAGAGGTTATCGGCTACCACCAATTCCACACGGGCATCATCCAGCATGGGATAAGCCTTAAGCGCTTCTTGCATGCCTTGATATTCCAGTTGACCGCCGGCGGCGTATTCCCCGCTGAGCGGCTCAAGCACACCGATCTTCACGGTTGGTGTTTTGGCGCAACCGGCGCAGATAAGTAGCAGGATCATAAGCAGTGCCGCGATTCGTTTCATGCCTCTATCTCCTTTACCGCCAAAGCAATGTAGTCATTCATGGTCAATTCTTTGACCCCGATCACCCGAATCTCGCATCGGTTCATGGGAATCAGGATTTTTTTTGCCGACGATGCGCCCACGGCCGCAGCCATGGTGGGGGTAATCTCGCCCAGCAGGGCATCGGCAGTAACGATTCCGATCGGGCCGAGGATCACATCGGCCTTCCGACAGGCAACGATGACGGGATTTTCGCCCGTGGCACCCTGTGTCGCACCGGCCTTAAGCATGGCGGCAGTAGCAATGGCATTGGTGCCTACTGCCGTTACACTTGCCTGCGGATGCTTCTCTTTTACGGCAGCCACCAAACCGGCGCCCAGTTTGCCGCCCTGCCCATCGATAATCAATACATTCATAGCTATCCCTCCGTTTCTTCTATTATAAAAGGAGTTCACCCCTCTTGTCAATGTTCAATGCTTATGCTACAATGAAAACAAAGGAAAAGGTGGTAAAATTATGGTAACTCTTCTGGCCAAATGGCTGATTCGTGATCACAAAAACTACAGTGCTCCTCGTGTTCGCACGGCTTACGGCACCTTATGCGGCGGGCTTGGCATTGTCCTCAATCTTCTGCTTTTCGGCGGGAAATTTCTGGCGGGTATGCTGACCGGCTCGATTGCCGTTACGGCGGATGCCTTTAACAACCTGTCCGATGCCGGTTCTTCCATTATTACCCTCATCGGATTTAAGCTCTCAGCGCAGAAGCCCGATCGCGAGCATCCTTACGGGCACGGGCGTGTGGAGTATCTCACGGGGCTTGCCGTATCCCTGCTCATTTTACTGGCCGGTTTTGAACTGTTCACCGGTTCGGTTGAGAAGATTTTTCATCCTTCAACGGCCACGCTTGACCCGTTATCGGTGATTATCTTATGCGCCTCCATTTTGATCAAACTCTATATGTTTTTCTATAACCGTCGGATCGCCTTACATATCCGCAGTGACGCCATGAAAGCCACGGCGACCGACTGCATCAGCGACTGTCTTTCCACGGCCGTTGTATTGGCAGCCACCGTCATCGGCGCCCTGTCGGGTCTTCCCTTAGACGGTTGGGCGGGTGCTCTGGTGTCCCTGTTTATCCTTTACAGCGGATTCAAAGCCGCCAAAGAAACCATTGCGCCGCTGCTTGGTCAGCCGCCCGAACCCGAACTGGTTGCCCGGATTGAAGAACTGGTCATGGCACACGATGAAGTATTGGGCATTCACGATCTGATCGTACACGACTACGGACCCGGTCGTTGCATGGCCTCTCTCCATGCCGAAGTAGATGCCAAGGGCGACATCCTCACACTCCATGATGCGATCGATAATATTGAAAAACAGCTCTGTCGGGAACTGAATCTCGAAGCGGTCATTCACATGGATCCCATCACGACGGATGATGAGAGAACCGAGGAATTACGCCGCATGGTATCCGACATTCTCAACACCCTGAATATGCCGTTGTCTTTCCACGATTTCCGCGTGGTTCAAGGACCGACACATACCAACCTGATCTTCGATGTTGTCATTCCCTTTTCGGTAAAAATCCCCGATACCGAGATTCAGGACCGTATTTGTCAGGCGGTCTCCCTGCGAGACGCCTCGCTGTTTTGTGTGATTCAAATTGACCGCGATTACTCCGGTCATTAACCGATTCCATTCCCAAACCCCGCATCTAAAGCATGCGGGGTTTTGTCTATCTTTTCTCCGTTTTTCTTGCTTTTTGCATCTAAACTGCAATATTTGTCTACAAATTCGCCCTTTTGTGACTTGATACAAAAGGGCTTTTCTTTTACAATGATAGCAGAAAGAGGTGTGATTATGATACGAGTAACCATTTATAACGAAAACATTCACGAGCAAAAACTGGAAACCGTACGCATTATCTATCCAAAAGGCATTCACGGCGCCATCAAAGACGGAATTGAAGATACCGAAATCGTCTGCGATTGCATCACGTTGCAGGAGATCGACCGCTTAACCCCCGAAAAATTGGCGGAAACGGATGTATTGATCTGGTGGGCGCATGCCGGACACAAGGAAGTGCCCGATGAGGTCGCTGAGAATGTTAAAAAGGCCGTGCAAATGGGCATGGGTATTATTTTCCTGCATTCCGCTCATTTTTCTAAACCTTTTTTGAAGCTGATGGGTTCGCCCTGCAATCTTACCTGGCGCGAAAACGGAGATCGCGAGTTGGTCTGGGTCTGCAATCCCGCCCACCCCATTGCGCAGGGAATCGGCCGCTTTATCCTTCTTGATCATGAAGAGACCTATGGCGAACCTTTTGGCATCCCTCATCCCGACGAGCAGGTATTCATCGGTTCTTTTGAGGGCGGCGAGGTCTTCCGTTCGGGTTGTTGCTGGCAACGGGGCATGGGCCGTATCTTCTATTTCCAACCCGGTCACGAAACCTTCCCCATTTTCCATCATCCCGACATCATCCGCGTGCTGAAAAATGCTGTACATTGGGCCGCGCCTATTTACCGTACCGATAATCTGGGGGCCCCTCATGTGAAAAAACCCTTGGAGGACTGACATGAAACATTTTGCCGGCTTCTTATTAAATAGCCGGGAAATGTAATATTTGCTCAAATGCACCTGCTCGGATACCAGATCCAGCGTCAACACCTCCTGATAATGATCCTGACAGTATTCCATGATCTGTCGCAAGGTGACATCTTCCGAATGAGGAGCCGTCTCTGTCTCCAACAATTCCAGCAGTTTCACTATCAACAGGAGGCAGTATCCGGCCACCTCTGTGCGCCGATTGTCACCCTTTACCGTAAAGATCTTGGCAATGTAATCCCGAATGATCTCATTGTCCCGAATATTCAGCACATTGTTCGTCGGACGTAAGCCCCGAAGCGGGGTCATCAGGCCGTACAGCAATTCAGGCGTGATCAAGATCACGCGATAAACCCCCCGCGGACAATTTTCATAATAATGGATCTGGTACGGGTAGGTCACCAACAATTCTCCCTGCCGTACCTGCACCACCTTATGATCCACATGGGCCGTGAACTCGCCCTGTTCGGCATAAATGATCTCAATATCATTATGGAAATGGGGCGTAGGCGTGACCTGTACCTGAGTGGAACGGTAGAAAACCGGTTCTCTTGTCTGAAACAGAGCCTCTTTCATGTTACAGCACCCAATTCGTCATCAAATAGAATATCAACGGAATGGTGGCGCAGGAGATCACATGAGAAATAATCGAGATTCCCGCTGCGACTGAGGTATCCTTGCCGTACGCCGCCGGCACCACCACGGCATTGAGCCCCAGCGGCATGGCCATCGCACAGGTACAGCAGACCACCAAGGATGACTCGCTCGGCACCAGCAGGAAGATACCGAGAAAAATCAGAGGGATCACGATCAGCCGAATGGCCGTTACCACATATACGCTCCACATAGAGAGGATCTTTTTAATGTTCATACCGGCTACCGTAATGCCGGTCAGCAACATGGCAACCGGCGACATACAGTCTTTCACCGTGGCCACCGTCTTGTCCAGAAATCCGGGCATCTGCCAACCCGTCAGCCCGATCACCATACCCACGACCATGCAGATCATCATCGGGTTGATCAGCGCTTTCAGGCTACTGCCCACCGTACGTTTGCCCTCCTGACGCGGCACCAGTACATAGGGCACACCCCATACATAGATCATGATCCACATCGGCAAGGTAAAGATCAGATAATCTAGGAAAAACTCGGGGAATCCCGCCGCCGCTACCGCATTGCCCATATAGCTGAAATTGGCAAAGGCCAATCCATAGGTATAAGCCGCACGTACCGTCTCATCCTTGGCAAACAGGCGCGCCAGCGCCCAGCCCACCACACACATCACCATCGAAATGCCAAGACCGAGCAAAAAGAGCTTGCCCGCCGAAGCCAGTTTTTCAGTAGTGAAGTTGGTGGCAAAGGTATACAAAACTAACGCGGGGATGAGCAAATTATTCTCCAGCTTACCCAGCACCGCCGCTGTTCCCTCGGGTATCGCCTTGACCTTAGCCAAGATCACGCCAAGGGCGATCAAACAAAATAAAAAAGCCATCTGTTCTATTGTTGCCGTTAAAATTTCCATTTGCGATTCCTTCCAAGATTCTTTCTTTCTACACTATACTCCTTTTTGCTCCAAAAATCAACGAGGAACTGCATTTTTGCAGTTCCTCATATCATTTATTTGCAATAATTCTCGATATAACTGTTGATCGCCGAGGCAATGATCTTCTTGGCTTCCAGCGCGCCGTGAACCTCATCTACTGTCGTTTCCTTATCCTCCAATGTCTTATATACACTGAAGAAATGACGCATCTCATCAAAAATATGCGATGGCAACTCGGAAATGTCATTATAGGTGTTGTAAGACGGATCGTTAAACGGAATGGCAATGATCTTTTCATCGTTTCGACCGTTGTCCAACATCGAGATCACGCCGATCGGATAACACCGCACCTCGGTGTGCGGCAGAATCGCTTCCGAGCTCAAAATCAGCACATCCAGCGGATCCAGATCGTCCGCATAGGTTCGGGGAATCAACCCGTAGTTGGCCGGATAGTGCGTTGAGGTATACAGAATGCGATCCAACATCAGCATGCCCGTTTCCTTGTCCAGCTCGTACTTGCATTTGCTACCCTTTTCGATCTCCACAATGGCAATAAAATCATCGGGCGTAATGCGCTTGGGACTCATATCGTGCCAGATATTCATACCGTTTCTCCTTACTCTGTTTGTGGTTTCAGTATATCACAACTATCCCAAATTGCAATACCATTTAAAAGGTTTTCCTTATGCCAACATCTTCTCCAGCGCCGCTACCGGCACATCGGGATTGCGCTCCGTCAGAATCTGCATCAACTTTTCCTTAGCCTGTTTGCGGGATAGATGGTATTCACTCTTTATAAAATCTTCTCCGAAACAAGCCTCCGGTCGGGCCAGATGCGCCACCGACCATCCGTAGGGTTGCCCCTGTTTGTTGAGCCGCTGCCGAAATTGCCGAATCACCAAATAGGTTTTGTCCTGCAATTTCACCGTAATATTCTCATAGCCCTTGTATCCGTTCTTGCCGAATCCCGCCCGCTTGCGAATCTCAGCATTGTGCCGCACCTCCCAGCCAACCGCATCCATAACGGCGCGTTCCCGCTGAGAAACTCGACCCATTTCATACAGAGTCTCAAAATCATACCCGTCACGACGGTAGGCACATAGCAGCGGAAACAGATCGATATCCATGAATCCGGCCTTGCCGCTAAAAAATTTGCCGTATACCACCCGTGCCTCATTGGCCAGCGCCCTGCGCCACTCCCATGGGTCGCGTAGGGGATCCTCACACCACCAGTCGTCCCGATAGGTGTTTTCCTCGATCGACAGCCCCGCCACGTCCCCCGTAAAAAAGGGCACCATGCCATGCTCAACAATGTATGCCGTCGCCTGCTCTACCGTTGTCAGGGCATATGAGGCCGTTCGGGGCAGACCGTCCATATAAAACAGGCCTTGCTCGTAGCGCATTACTCCACCTCAAAGGAGAGAACGATCTCTTTGTGCTCGGAGGTAAAAGGCGTCAACTTCACGCCCGCCGCCTCCAACATCCGTTTGGAGGCTAAGGTCGAATCGGTCGTGGCATACTTATCCGACAGATAAATAACCTCCCGAATTCCCGACTGGATGATCGCCTTAGCGCACTCGTTGCAAGGGAAGAGCGCCACGTAAATACGCGCGCCCCGCAGTGAGCGCCCCTGCGCGTTGAGAATAGCGTTGAGTTCGGCATGTACCACATAGGGGTACTTGGTGTTATTGATCTCGCCTTGCCGTCCCCACGGAAAGGTATCGTCCGAACAACCGTAAGGGAATCCGTTATAGCCCGTGGAAAGAATGATATTATTTTGGTCAACGATACAAGCACCCACCTGCGTGCTGGGATCCTTGGAACGGCGGGCAGCCAACAGTGCTACTCCCATAAAATACTCGTCCCAATTCATGTAATCCGTTCGCTTCATCGCGTCAGATCCTCCTGCAACTTTTTAATGTTTCTATACATACCATACCATATTCTTCGTTGCATTACAAGCCATTCTCTGCTAAAATATCTATAGGAAATATTCCGATTTTTCCACACTTTCCACTGGGTTTTGCACAGAAAAGTGACAATTTTGTTACCTTTTCCCCGTTTTAAGGAATGTTTCTTGATTTTTAGACCGAGGAAAACTGTTATGTTATATCTCTTTATCAGCACCGAAAGCGAGTCCAACCGCATACAACTATTACAAACCTTGGCCGATCCCGAAGGCGAGATCTGCCGGTATTTCTATACCGTTTCCGGCCCCGCCAAACTCCTCTCCCGCCACGCTTCCGACCTCAATACCATCGCCGGATCCAATCACGAGCCCTGCTTATTGATGCTCTTTGACCGCCCAAGCGGCACCATCTTCCCCCTGCGTACCGGTTCTCTGGTCGGCATCCACGGGCAGAAGGATGGGCAAGACCTGCCCATGCGCCAAATGTCTGCCCAGATCAAAAAAGGAAAGCTGGATCTGGCCGTTAAGGTCAAACTCGGTCATCGCGTCTGCACGCCAAACCCCTTGATCTTCCGTGCCGCCTTGAAAGCCACATTGAAAACCGCGCTCCCCGATGAAGCGGGCGGCAGTTTCCTCATCCGCCACCATGCCGATATCTCCCCCTCACTGCTTACGGGCGATGTCTGGTCAAAACTGGCGCAGGATATGATCCGCCTCGCCCCGTTCCAATCTTCCCCCCATCGGGTGCTCCTACATAGTGAGATCGTAACCATCCCCACCGTCGGCAAGCGCCTGCTTCAGGTACAAGGGCATAATTACGACGCGAATCTGCGCACGATTGCCGCCGTGACCGGATCGATAATCACCCATATTCAATCCATTTCCCCCGACAGCGACTTCTCTTTCTTTGCCGAGTTGCCGCCTCAACCCAATGGGCAAAGCACAGCGATCATTGAAATGGATACCCGCCTTCCCCTTTGCCAAGCGCAATAGCCCTACTTGACAGATTTCCCATTTTATGCTATATTGGAATTATAAAGACCAAGGAGGAATCTTATGAAACGTCTGCTTGTGTCCGTTCTCGTGGTTTTGATGCTGGCATCCTGCGCGCCAAGACCTTTTTCCGTGCCCGAAATTAAGGACTTAGGCCCGCATATTGATCATTCTGAGAATTATTATCGATTTTATGAGGACTATGTAGATGCGTTCATTCCCTCTGATTCCTATGGTGAGGTTTATCCCTTTGTCGGAGATGTATTAGATTTCGGCGCTTACGGCGGCAATGGTTTTCTGTACGGGTTATGTACAGCCGACGGCGGTATTGTATGCGATCCCGTTTACCGATATTATACTACGGTAACACTGGGAGATCATCGGTTTTATATCATGATTGACTCGGATATTGTCCCCGATCCCGAAACCCCATACAACGGACTTGGAAAAGAAAACTATGTTCTGATCCGTAACGACGGACGGTTTTGCCGTGTTCTTGACGGCAAACCTACTGTCAGCGTCAACGGCGAGTACCTGCAGTTAAATATTTCTACCATGACTTTTGAATTTTTGGATAAGGAACTTCAACCTTATCACGGTTTTGTTTTACCGCAATGGCCGTCCCGCTATCCTTCGGGGAATTTTTACGGCAAATGTCCCGGTTGCGGCAAAGAGGTAACCGTGGAAGCCAAACTACGCACCGAGTTGCCCGGCCATCCGTATGTATTTGTGCACAACTCCCGCCTGAAAAACACAGCCTGCTTCTTTACTTTAGATGGGGAGTTGATAACCACCCTCTCTTATCCCGATGGCATTACCCTGTCACCGAAGTCGCTGACCGAATCGTATATCTATGGACAATTCCAACCGACCAACCCCGATATGCCCTCACGCCCTTTCCTCTATCTGCGGCAAACCGATCAGTACGCCGAACTGCCTGAAGTTACCGGCATCGATTGGCTTTACGACGATGTTTTTGTCTTGTCCCGCTATGACATAAAGGGCCTTAATGCCAGATATCTTTTGGATGTTTCGGAAGATACGACTGTCGAGTATGACGATGTGGTTCTATGCGGTTCCCCTACCGTTGCTACCGTAAAAAACGGCATCAGCCGTACCCTGCATGATGGAAAAGAGATCATTCGTATTCGAATAACTTTGGATTAAGAAAGGAGCTTCCCATGAAGAAGATTACTGCACTCACCCTATGTCTGGTTTTGCTCGTATCTCTCGGCGCCTGCGCTAAGCCAACCTTTACTGTCGAAACCTACCCCAAAATGGGCGGTTCCTTGGCAGCCTTGCCGCTGGGCGAGGCGCTTACCGCTCACGCTCTGGATATCGACCGTGATACCGCCTCCTCGTTGCTAACCTTTGAAGGCTCCACAACCGATAATTATTATGCCTTGGTCGACGGCACATTTGATATTATTCTGGCCTACGAGCCGTCCGAGCAAGCCAAAACGTATGCCGAAGAAAAGGGCGTCACATGGGAAATGACTCCTATCGGTATTGATGCTCTTGTCTTTATTACCGGCAAAAACAATCCCGCCGAAAATTTGACTTGCGAACAGATCCCCGCCATCTATAACGGCAAGATCACGAACTGGTCACAGGTCGGCGGGCCTAACAAGAACATAGCCGCTTATGTGCGTAACGCCGACAGTGGCTCCCATACCCTCTTTGACCTCTTTTTCGATCTGGAAGATTATGATTCGATCAAAAAGGAGTATGTGGTCGGTTCCATGGTCGGATTGCTGGATGCGATTGCCACCTATCAGGGTACCGATGAAGCGTTGGGCTACACCGTTTACTATTACCTTACAAACATGGAGGCTTCCACTTTGGAAACCAGCAAACTGCTGGCTGTTGACGGCGTAATGCCATCGAATGACACCATTGCATCCGGCGAGTATCCTCTCTCTAATGAGTTTTATGCTGTCATCCGCTCCGATACGCCAAAGAATTCACGCACGCGGATCCTATATGATTGGATCATATCTGCACAAGGACGGGAGATCGCCGAAAAAGAAAATTACGTTGTGCCTAAACCATAAAAGAGCCCGCATCCGTTTGGATGCGGGTTTTCTTTATCTGCCCAAGTGTTTGATTTTTTTCAAAAGAGTGTAGATAGGATAAAAACGGCCGATCGGCAATTCAAATTGTCCCACATATTCAGTCACGTTCCCCTTAAAGCCTTTTTTGAATTCAAAAACGCCGTAGAGCGGATTTTCGGGACGGAAATCACCGGTAATACCATAGAAATTGCAATAGTCAAACCCCTCTTTGTAGGCTTCTTGAATATGATGCTCATACATCAGGTATTTGGGGTTAAAACTGCGATATTCCTGAAGAACACCGCTTAAAAAGGTCAGGTATTCCCGCCCGCTTCTCAGCGACAGTAAGCAACCTACATTCTTCCCGTTGGGGTATTCGTTGACAAAGGTTTCTGCCTTTTCTACTTCACATTGATACTTGTCGATTTGTTCAGTCGCCTCTTTAAGCATCCGATCTAACTTGTCGGTCTGCCCATGTTTTTCTATCTTTTCCTGAGTCGTTACGTAATTCTTTTGGGCATCGGACAACAACTGTTTGGCATGAGACAGATAGGCGGTTGGCTCCAGATAGGCAATGTAAATGGTCATCAGGTCACTCATGTGCCGATACATGCGCTGATAATAGTCCAGTCCCCGACACAAGAAGTCACGCCGACGGGCGGTATCGTCAAAAATCTCGGCCATAACCGATACATCTTCCATGGTACCCTCTCGCACCATTAGTCCCTTTTTGATACAGGTATTGATGTTCTTGCGGGTTTGCTTGGAAAAGGCCGCCTTTTTCTCCTCATATGGGGCATCCAGCGCCAAACGGCAGCACCAACGCACCTGCATAGCATCCAGATAGGTGTTAAAGCCGTGATGCACAAAGCCAAGTTCTTTCAGGTTTTCCACCGTTTGATCATCCGTCGGCTCATCGGGAATGATGTCGCCCTCGGAGGTGCGTACCCGATACACCACATTGGGGTCGATGATCAGCATCAACCCGCCCTGTTTGCGGATATACCGTTTCAAGTTTTCCACAAAAAAGGCAAGTAATTCCTTATTATGATAGTCCACCAGCAGGCCACGGGGCGCATAAAACCGACGTAACCCCAGTTGGATGCGTTCTTCTTGTATCATGGCGCCCGCCACAACCTGATCGCCCTGCTTGACACCGACAAAATGAATACGGATGCCCGTTTCCTCTTTCATCTGT
>JAZNYQ010000003.1:0-8624 GCA_045594545.1 Eubacteriales bacterium
TAACCATGGCAGTATCCTTATTTGCCGTGACGGCTGCGGCAACGGATGGCAACCCCACGATTCTCAGTGCGGTCGCTATCAATGACAAGCAGGTTACAATCACCACCAGTGAGGCGGTGACGGTAACGGGTGACTATTTTAACCTGTATTATTACACGGGTACCGCAAACGCAGAACTGTTGAACAATACTGCTGATGATGGTCGACATCCGGGAACGATAACCCCGCAAAACGAGGCGGCAACGGAATTTACCTGGACCATAACGACAGGTTATATTTCCGACCTTTATGACACCGCAAAGGAATCCGGCTATGAAGTTTATCTTGGTATAAACGGTTCGAATGTTAATGGTACGGTCAATCCAGAAAGAGCATACGATGCTGAAGGGAATGGCTTTGTTTGGAATTGTGGGATCGGCGGAAGCGCACAAAAAGCCTGTGCAGTGAAGCTGACTCCCTATAATGCCCCCACCATTACCAAAGTTGTTGCAACCAGCGACACGACGTTCAAATTCACAACCAGTGAGCCAATTAAGGTAAATGGAACGGGTTGGAGCTTGTTTTTTGAAGAAGCAGACGGTATTGTGGGCGGTGTAGCAGCTCCGGATAATCGTATCGGCGGAACAATATCGCCGACCAATGAGTTGTCAAGCGAATTCACATGGACAGTAAATACAACTGAATGTGCAACGGCTACAAAGGTTATTACCGAGGTTGCGGCCGGTCGCAAGGTATATCTCGGTATGAACGGCAATAGGACTAATAACAACGGCGTGATTGACCCGACAAGAGCGGGTACTGAAGATGGAAGAGGATTTTTACCCAATCTGAACCTCAATCATACTTCGCATGGCTTATATGGCGTTGCAGTGGAGGCCTATGCTCCGCTTGCGATCCAATCGGTAAAAACGATCAGTAACACCAAACTTGAAATTGAATTTAATAGACCCTTAGCCTCCTATGACAGCACAAAAGCCAATGTTGTGTTGGCTGTGTCTGATGCATCGGGAAACACCTTTGATACCTCCGATGGTGCAGATCTGTCGAAAATAGATGGGATGACTGCGGAATATGTTGACGGAAAGCTTATCTGCTATTTTGGTGAGAATCAAGGCAAGCAGGGTATGGATGATGCGGATGCCAAAAATCTTGTCAAGATCATTGCCGCCATTACAGAGGCATATCCCGAGCGGCATGCGGTTATCGGTATCTTCGAACCTACAGATGCAACGGTGAATGACACCGGATATGTAGAGGCTGCTGTAGATGCTGACGGTAACTTGCTTCAGGGCACGGCCAAGAGAGGTGATGCTAACCGAGATCTCTGTGTAGCTGAGCTTGTCTTGGATGCATACGGAGAAGCTAAGGTAGGAGATACCTGTTACGAAACGCTGGCTGAGGCAATGGAGGTAACGGAAAACGATACCATTGTTCTGATGGACAACGTGACGGTAAACGATATGGTGACCATTCTGAAAGCCGGCGTTACGCTGGATCTGAACGGCTACAATCTCACGGTAGACAACTATCTTCTGCCCTTCGGTCAGATCATTGACACGAAAGACGGCGTAGGCAAGTTGGTTATCGCAAAGGACAATGTTAAGAACGCCTTTGCTGACAATGGATACCTGCCCCTGTATAATGACGGTGGCTACCAATTCTTTGCCTATGAGTTTCTCCATGAAGAAAAAGACACGGGCAATGCCGACACCGTGAAGTACCGTGTGGGTCTTGCTTTCACGAACAAGAATGCCTATACCTTATTGATCGATGAAGATAATGCCGACATCGATTTTGGCGTAAAAATGACCATTACCAAATCGGAAGGTTTGAATCAGACGATTACTTGGGTCTTCTCGGATGCGCTGATGGAAGAATTTGTCGAGAGAAATGCCACGACGAAAACGGCTGTTGCCATGACGATTTCCGGCATGACAAAGCTTGGCGATGCAACGGTTACGGCACAGGCCATTTTCGAATCGAAGAACCATATGGTAAATCTGGCCAAAGATATCGAAATGGCTCAATAAGTGAGGATGTGGCTATGAATAAAGAATATGAAGCACCTCAGTTAAATGTTCAGCACTTTCATGTGATGGACACCGTGACGTCGGATGGAGACATCGATTATTCCATAAACATTCCGGATGATCCGCAATGGGATTGGGAAGAATGGTAAAATCCGACTGTTAAAAACTAAACGCACATAACATAAGCCCCCCAACATATTGGGGGGCTTATCCTTTTATGGGTAAATATTTGTGTGGAAATGTCCCCCTTGGATTGTTTTGTGCATTGTGAAAGTCAATGGTCTTTATGTATACTGTGTAATAGAATATTGTATTTCGGAGGGCACAAAATGAAAAAGTTCTTATCATTTTTATTGGCACTGGTTTTCGTTATCGGCTGTATTCAGGTGACGGTACCGGCTGCCGACAACACCAATCAAAATCTAATTACCAACGGCGACTTTGAAGAAAGTGGTGGTTGGTCCAGCAATAACTTCAGTCGAGTCACGGATCCGACGGGTTCGGAGCAAGGATATGTGATGCGAGTCGGCGAAGCTTCGGGCGATCGTTCTTGCTCCCTCGATCCAATTTCTTTAGAGTCGAATACCTATTATTGCTTTAGCGCCAAGATATACCGTGGAGGGAATACCGGCGCCGTATATATCGATATGCTGCCAGAAGATGACGGGAGCTATCTTGCAGGCTCACAGGTTGGCACAGACGAGACCGGCCGGTGGGTTACTGTATCCTGTATTTTTAACAGCGGAGAGCATACTACGGTAAGGCCTCATCTTGCTACAAGCAATACAAACGATGATAACTGGCTTAGCAGCACATACTTCTATTTTGATGATTTAGTGCTGACCGAGCTTGATTTTCCGCAGAGTAGCACGATTGGCACGCCCAAGGCATCCTTTAACGTTGATACCGACAGTACGTCGGCCTCCTTTGCGGCAACCGATAACGGGCTCTATATCACTGCCCTTTCTTCGTACATTACCGAGCCCCAAGAGATTTCTCTTGTCAGCCGTATTTCGGACAAGGAAGTAACTTGGCAATATAGTAACTATGAGACTAAGACCATAGCCAACGGCACCGAGCATATCGTTACCTTCCTGTCTTCGGATGGCGCCTATCAGCTTCGTGCGGTACTCACGCAGCAGAGTGGAGATGGTCCGATTGAATTTAATCAATATATTACCGGTCTTACCGATGGTATTTCTGTGGCCTATTCGGATATCATCAGCGCCAATATTGCCGTAAAGACCGACGGCGAAGCGACCCTTTACCGCTTCAGCCGTTCCCGTGTGAATGACGGCTCCGACCCCTATTTTTCTCAGGGTGTCCTGACCGATCTGCTAGAGGCAGGTTCTACGGTATTTTCCTCGGTCGAAAATTATTATACCGTGAATGGTTCTGCCGGTAGTATCCTGCCTTATCAGGTGTTGGATATTGACGGCAATCATGGTGTATATTTCGGCTATTACTGGTCTTTTGGCAAAATGCTGGTTCGTATGAATGAGAGTAATGAGGTGGCCTTTACGGCATATCTCGGCGAAAATTCAACCAAAAGAATTACCCGTGATGCCAATGTAGAATTGAGTATTCCCGGTTTCTTTATCGGCACGTATGAGGGTAGTGTTGATGACGGCTCCAATCAAATGAAGGATTGGTTCTGGGATTATAAAATGACCCGTACGCTCAATGAGAATGAAAACGAGCCCTATATTGAAATCGGCGCAATCAACGATAAGGTGGCCGGTATCCATACGTTATTTGATATATGGACGGATCTGGCGAACTATGCCAACATTCTTAAACTAGACTGGGGCTGGACGGTTCCCGATAAAACAGCAAGTTTCAGTGAATTGGTTGAAACGCAAAAGAAATGGGTGCCGGACGAGAAATACGGTTCCAGCATGGGTATCTACGATGCCATACAGGAGGAAACTGCCCAAGACGGCATTGATCAGGATGTGTACTTGGCTCTGTATATGGCATATACCTTTGAGGGTGTAGATATCGGAACGGAAGAGGGAAGAGATGCGCAGCTTCAGGCACTGATGGATCGTATGAGTCCGAATACGAATGACTACGGTATCGGCTACGAGTATTGGCGAAGCGATTTTGCCGCTGAGGCAAGCAATGACTATGATGATCACGAAGGTTTGCTCTATATTTTAGATGAAATGATAGCCTATTCGGACGATTTCCGTTATGAGCACTGCATGGGCGGCGGCTCCTTAAAGGATTTCACGACCTTAGAGCGCATGACCTTTATGACCACCGAGGATACCGCACTTCCGCTTAATCACAGAATGTCGCTGTATGCCAACACCTACATGATTAACCCCTTGCAGCTCAAGGCGGATATCAGCATGGGAAAAGACAAGAATACGGATGGTGACAGCATCTTAGATAGCGGATTGGCGGGATATACCGATGAGACCTATGTGAAATATGCACTTCGAACCGGTATGCTGGGCGCTATGAATATCACCTTTAATGAGGCGGGCTACCGTTACGGAAACAATCTGGAAATCATTAAGGAACATTACGACCTTTACAATAATACCCATAGAGAAATCCTGCGCAATACCGATGTGTATCACATTCTGTCTGCGCCCACCGGCTGGGACTATGCCGATTGGGACGGTATTGAATACTACAATCCCGAATTAAATAAGGGCATCGTTCAGTTGTTTAAGGAAAATGCCGGTGCCCCCAATACCAAAACCATTGTTCTTGACGGTTTGGACGAAAATGCGATGTATAAACTGACATTCGTTGACCGCACCGAGCAGAACACGGTAAAGAGCGGGGCGCAACTGATGTCGGAAGGTATCACCGTAAAGGGCATGGATACCCAGTATGCCTCTGAAATTATCTATATTGAAGCCTACGAAACCACAGAAACTGCGCCTTTCATTGTTAGTGCGGTAGCCATCAATGAGACACAGTTCAAGATCACAATCAGCGAACCGATTACAATACATAATAATGCTACCTTTGCCCTTTTCTTAGCCAAAGACGGTGTCGTGGATAACATGAAAGAAAGATCGGAAGAAGCGTACAAAGAGACCGGTACACGTTATGGCGGAACGATGGCAGCAGGTACGGCAAGCAATGAATTTATTTGGACTATTGGTAACGGCGGAAATGCTACCGATGCGATCAACGCCGCTATTGAGGACGGATATGAGGTCTATTTTGGCATCAATGGTGACCTAGTCAGCGGAATGATCAACGCAACAACAAGAGCCGTGGACAATGATGGGGACGGGTTCGTTCCCAACCTAGAGGATAATCATGCTCATGGTGTCCATGGCGTAAAAGTAGAGGCGTACAAACCCAATGAGATTATTTCCGTCACGGCCATCAATCACACACAGATCAAATTTACAACCAGAGAGGCAATAAAGGTACCTACCAACTATTCCGCAACCTTTGCCTTGTTTGTTGCACAAGATGGGGTTGTACCGGATTTCTCATACCGCTACGGCGGAACGATCTCTCCTGTGGATGACTTTGCCAACGAATTTATTTGGACGATTGACTCCGGTAATAATGCAACAACCATTATTACAGGCGCCGTTGCGGCTGGAAATCAGGTGTATTTCGGCATCAATGGTACAGACACAAACGGATATGTAGATCCGGCACGTGCCCAAGACGAGTATGGGAACGGCTTTAAGGGGAATATTCCCGTCAACGTAGCGAATCGTGTGATTTACGGTGTCGAGGCGCCTGCTTTTGAGCCCAATACCATTACATCTGTTACAACCATTAGTGATACCCATCTTCAGATTGAATTTGCAAGACCGCTGGCTTCCTTTATCGGTACGGTTTATTTAGGCGTACTGAATGATGCGGGGGATAACCTTTATAATGATGAGGGGGTTTTGGATGACACGGTAGCCATGACAACCACGCTTACAGGCGGAAAACTGGTTTGTCATCTTGACACGGACAAAGCCGGAATGACGGAAGATGCGAGAAATATCCCCAAGATTGTTGAAGCGATAGAGGCGGCGTATTCCGGCAAGACGGCCGGCATTGCCATTTATGAAAGAAGTGATGATGAGGCCGGCGCTACTATCAACGATAACGGTTATCTGGAGGAAGTTAAGGATACGGACGGTGTCGCACTGAAAGGAACGGCAAAGAGAACATCTGTAAATAAAGATATCTGCGTAGCATCCATAACCTTGGGTGTAGCTATGGTTGGAGATAAGGCATACACCTCGCTGGATGAAGCTATGCAGTATGCTGCCGGAAGCGAGATCGACCTGCTGACTCATGTATCGATAACCGATATGGCGTATGTGCTCAATGCAGACGTTATCTTGGATCTGAACGGCTACAATCTTACGGTAAACAATTATTTTCTGCCCTTCGGTCAGATCATTGACTCGAAAGACGGCGTAGGCAAGTTGGTTATCGCAAAGGACAAGGTTAAGAATACCTTTGCCGACAATGGATACCTGCCCCTGTATGATGACGGTGGCTATCAATTCTTTGCCTATGAGTTCCATCATGTGCAGAAACCGATAACCGATCCGAACATAGTTCAGTACAGTGTGGGGCTTGGTTTCACGAATAGGGCCGCATATGCCTTGTTGATTGATGACGATAATGCCGACATCGATTTTGGCGTAAAAATGACCATTACCAAACCGGACGGTTCCCAACGGTACATCGAATGGATCTTCTCTGACGAGCTCATGCAAACATTTGTTGAGAAGAATACTACGAGGAATACAGCTGTTGCCATGACGATTTCCGGCATGGAACGGCTCGGCGATGCAACGGCTACGGCACAAGCCATTCTCATTTCGGAGAATTTCGTAGTGGATTTAGTAAAAGATATGGATTTGAAATGAGGGGAGGTGTGACTATGAATAAAAAATATGAAGTGCCTCAGGCGGATATCCTATATATCCATGTAATGGACACTGTGACATCGGAGGGAGATGCCGGCAGTTCCGGTACCATTCCTGATGATCCGCAATATGGTTTTGAACCGTGGTAAAAATAATATAAATACAGAGAGTAAAAGCACACCAGGGCAGTGGCGCCTGTTGTGTAAGAGGGGTAAGCGGTTTAGTTTCCGCATGTTAACATTTTCAAAGGGTTAACTTCCATAAGTTCTTTTACCAGAGATTCGGGAAGTCTAGGCAAAATATAATCAAAACAATAGGGAAGCCGAGGTCTGTCCAATATCATGGGTTTTTCCTGAAACCCGCTAAAAAAGGGAGCATCATGCGATAACAAAACTCGGTCCGAATACCCGTTTTCACAAAGATAGGTAATGTGCATGACTTTCTTGCTTATATATTCTTCGGTCGTGATATTGTCCAGCCGGTCAAGAGCAATAAAACAGCCGTATTTTGCAATTTGTTCGATGTAGTCCAAATCATCAGTATCACTCAAATGCCCTACCGTTATGGCCTGAGGCTTCACGCCCTCGGACAATAGGATTTCCAAGGCTTCCCGCCCGTTTTTATTGCGTGCATGGCTATGCATAACGATGGGTAAACCCAATTGGAGTTGCGCTCTTGCTGTGGCTTTTAATATTTTTTCGTTAAATGGACTTAACTGCGCATTTTCTACGGCGCATTTTATAATGCCGGCATTCACCTTCTTGGCGTCCAAAACAATATAATGGGACAATACATCGACCGGAGATCGGAAAAGTACACACTCATCCGTATAATAAAATCCTGTTGCGCCAATGATATGCACGCCGCTTTTTTCCGATACCTGCTTTAATAACGTGATATCTCTGCCAATATTTACAGGCGTGCAGTCAATAAAGGTGCCTAAGGCATATCGTTCCTTCATCTCTTTTAATAAATTAATGGCAGTTTGGGCCAGTTTTTCTTTGTCTAAATAGGTGTTCCCCAGCATTTGATAAAGGTATTCGCTATAACAACAAATGTGCTCATGAGCTAGGGTAATGCCTAAATCCTTTTCGGATATATCACCTAAAACGGTCTTGATGTGTGGCATATCGGTTTTTCTCCTTTTTCACGGTTCGTGTTTTTTCGGGGTTTATTTGTGTTTTTTCACGTATTCGGTGGGGGTCATGTCGGTATAATGCTTAAACTCACGACGGAAGAAACTTGAGTCACTGTAACCGGCCAAATAGGCGACCTGCTCCACTGTATACAGACGGGAACGGAGAGCTTCCTTGGCTCTCTGGATTTTTAAGTTATTAATATAGGTAATGGGAGAAACGGTATAGAGTTGTTTGAAAATTTTTCGGAAATAGGTGGCGCTCATGTCTGTTAGTGAGGCCAAATGATCGATAGAAATTTTGTTGGTGGCATAATTGGCATGGATATATTCGATGGCCGGCTGCAGTTTTGCTGCTCGGGCAGTTGGAACATAGTTTGCCTGCGCATCATTTTCTAAGGCGGCGAAAATATTATATATGTTAGCCATGCACTTGGAATAAAAGCCGGCCGGCTTGGTGCGCCAAATAATTTCGGTATTAACAAATATATTCTCTATTTTGCTTGAGTTTTTGGGCGTGCAAATAAAGTCCTTAGGTATTATGTGGTTCATTTTGAAGTTAACAGCAAGTCGGATCGTAGCCATGTCGTTCTGTGA
>JAZNYQ010000004.1:0-9171 GCA_045594545.1 Eubacteriales bacterium
CTACGTCAGCCCCAACCGCTCGCCCGATATGAAAAATATGATTAAGACCTACACCGACGGCTACAGCGATTTTCTGGAGACCCGCCCCGGTCGCACCGCTCTGCGGGACTTCGGCGCCGCCGTCCACGGTCTGTATGTCTACCGCAACGCCCCGCTTATCCACGCCGGCAACGGACTCTATCGGATGGACGGGGTGCGAATCGGTACGCTGGCCGACAGCCAAAGTACCGGTTTTGTTTTTGACGATCGGCTGTGGCTGCTCGACGGGCAGGAATACTACGTTTACGACGGCTACGCCCTGCAGACGGTCGAGGGGTTTGTGCCCACCACCAGCGTCGGGCGTGCCCCTGCGGGCGGCGGTACCCTCCACCAGCCCGTCAATCTGCTCACCAACCGCCGCATCAATACCTTCCGCGGCGACGGCACGTCCACCGTCTACGCCCTCGACACCACCGACATTAACGAGATCATATTGATCACCGTCGATGGGTCGGCCGTCAGCAATTACACGGTGCAGGCGGCGGCGGGAACGGTGACCTTTACCACGGCGCCCAAGGCGGCGTCGGGGGGTGACGATAACGTCACCGTTACCTTCTCGACAACATTCGACAGTTTTCGACAGAAATTGACCGGGTGCAACAAGGTGTGCCTGTTCGACAACCGCGTTTTTGCGGCAGGCGCCGAGAAAGGCGTGATGCGCCATAGCCGTCTGGACGATCCGACCTACTTTGCCGACACCGATTTTTATCGGGTCGGGGAGAGCACGGTGACGGCGCTGGCGGCGGGCGAGGGCTGTATATACGCCTTTACCGAGCAGGGCATCACCCGCCACGAGCCGAGTCTGGACTATGAACTGGGACGGGTCTATCCCCGTACCGATCTGGCGGTGACGGTCGGCTGCATCGGCTTTGCCGTCCCCTTTCTGGACGATACCGTCTGGCTCTCGGCCCGTGGCGTGGAAGGACTGGCGGGCGGCTGGGGGCATAGATCGACACTGATCGATACGAGCTTAAACAACCGTCGGGTGCAGGCGGTGGCGGTGTGGGGCAGTACCCTGTGCATACTGGCTGACGGGCTGATGTTTCTGGCCGACGGGCGTGCCGCCTACCGCATTGACGGACGGCGGGAGTACGAATGGTTTGTCTGGGATGCGCCCATCGACGGGCTTTACAGCGACGGGCAGACGTTGTACTGGAGCCGCGGTTCGGTATTGGGGACGTGGAGCGGCACCGACGACGAGGGCGAGCCGATCGAGAGTTATTTTTGCACGCGTGACGAGTGTGCGGGCGATCCGGCGGTGCGCAAGCGTGCCGACCGTGTGGGGGCGGTGGCGCTGCTCAAGAAGATCGCCAACGCCGACGTGACGGTATCGACGGTGACCGACGGCGGCGAGCCCAAAGAGGTCTGCACCTTTCATCTGGGCGGGCTGGATTTTAACGATTTTGATTTCGGCACCGTGTCGTTTACGACGGGGGATCAGGATCTGGTGCGCCTGCCTTTGCAGGTCAAGGATTATCTGACACTGGCGCTGCGCTTTTCGTCGACCCGACGGTTCGGGGTGGCGGCGGTGCGCTACGGGGCCGAGTGGATACGCTATGTAAAGTGAGGAATGAGTATGAAGTTAACCAAATTGACGGCCGATCTGGCGGTGATCGCCAAACTGCCCGACAGTCCGACCGAGACGGCGGCCTCGCTCAAGGCCAAGTTTGACCAAGGACCGCGCGCCATCGGGGACTATCTCAACAAGACCCTATTGCCGCAACTGGATGAAAGCCTGACGGCGGTGGAGGAGGCGGTGGCGCTTATCGACGGCAAGCAGGACAAGATCACGGTAGGTACCACGGCACCCAGCGGCGGGGCCGACGGCGATATCTATATCTGGTACTGATGAGGTGAGAGCATGGCAAGTAACAGTGTAACCACCTCCAAAAACGGCTACACGCTGACCCTTTCGGTGGTGGAAAATTCCACCTCGGTGTCACGGAATACCTCAAACATATCGGTCACGCTGACCTTGAAGGCTAACGGCAGTTACATTCAGGGCAACCGGATGTGGGGCGGGATTTCCATTGACGGGACGAATGTGGCCTCCTATGACGGCACCTACAGTTTGCCGAGCTACTACGGGAGCGTGACCCTTAAGACCTACAACGGGGATGTAGAGCACAAGGCCGACGGCACCAAGA
Source organism: Eubacteriales bacterium (assembly GCA_045594545.1). Lineage (GTDB taxonomy): Bacteria > Bacillota > Clostridia > Oscillospirales > UMGS1783 > CAKSHC01. Next base: position 2,187 of record JAZNYQ010000004.1, read on the forward strand.
CGATAACCGTGACGGCGACCTTGGGCTCGACCGACGGCACCTATCCCAATCCGGGCAGTGCGACGGTGTCAGTGAGCCTGACATTGAGCACCATTCCCCGCAAGAGCCATATCGGGCAGGTGCAGTTGTCGGGCGGGGCGATCGAGGCGGGCGTGGCGGTGACCTTCGTGTCCCACTCGTCCACCTTCACCCACCGCCTGACCCTGCTGGCCGACGGGCAAGCGGTGGCGGTGCGTGATTCGTATGCTTCGGGGCAAACGGTCACGCTGAGCGCCGCTGAACTGCTCGCCCTTTACCGCACGGGGGCGATGACGCTGACGGTGCAACTGACCACCCGGCAAAGCGGCAAGGATCTGGGTGTGGCAAGCACGCAGGTCACGCTGAGCGAGCGGGGTAATTGCCATCGGCGCGAAAACGGCTTGTGGCGGCGCGGCATGGTCTGCGTCGGCGGCAACCCCGCCGTGGTGATGGTGAAGAGTGCGGGTCAATGGGTGTTGGCGAAGTGAATTCAACTCCAAACCTCTTTACCTCCCTCTGACGAGGGAGGTGGCAAGGCGGAACGCCTTGACGGAGGGAGAGAGGGACACGGAAAGTACCGGTCTCTCCCCCTGTCGGCTATGCCGACATCCCCCTCGTCAGAGGGGGATAGAGAGGTTAGGATAAAAAAGGAGGAGCAAGCATGATCTCGGATTATGAACGCATCAAGCGGGAATTTGACCTGTCCCTGCTGGAAAAACTGGCGCAGACGGTGCGGCTGTTGCCGACCTTGGAGGAGATCTGGCCGATCGGCAGTATCTACATGAGTCTGGATCCCACCGATCCTGTCACCCGCTTCGGCGGGGTGTGGGAGCGCATCGAAAATGCCTTTTTGCTGGCGGCATCAAACGCCCATCCCGTCGGGGAGACGGGCGGGGAAGAGGCGGTCACGCTCAGTGAGGCCCAGATGCCCAAGCACACCCACGTACACAACGACTACATTCAGGGCTACGTCAACGTCAATTACCGTGACGGCTTTAATACCTATGCCTCGCCGACGCAGGAGTTAAACGGCGGCGACCGCAAGGCACTGCACGGCGGCACCAGCAGTGCGGGCGGCAGTCAACCGCATAACAATATGCCGCCCTACCTATGCGTATATATGTGGAAGCGGGTAGGATAAATTCGGAGGAAGGGGAGCTTCCAACCATTTAATTCCAAATCTCTTTACCTCCCTCTGATGAGGGAGGTGGCAAGGCGGCACGCCTTGACGGAGGGAGAGAGAGGAACTCGGCAAGTATCGGTCTCTCCCCCTGTCGGCTATGCCGACATCCCCCTCGTCAGAGGGGGATAGAGAGGTTAGGATAGAAAGGTTATGAATGAAGGGAGTTTATTATGGATTACGAAAAAATGATCGATGAATTGATCGAGAAGAAGTTGCAGGCGGCGCTGGCCCAGTTGGATAAAAAGAGGGAACAGACGACGGCCGCCTACGCACAGAAAAAAGAATCGGCTAAGGCCGAGCGGGAGGACTTGACCCGCGGTGCCTACGCCGACTATGCCAAGAATATCGACCCGACGGGCATCGAGTCGGAAAAGATGGCCGCCCGCGGGCTCAAAGATTCGGGCAAGACCGAAACGGCCAAGGTGGGCTACTACAACGTGTATCAGAATATGCTCACAGCCATCCGCAACAAGACTGACGAGGAGTTGCAAAATCTCTCCGAGCAGGAGCAAAAGGCGCTGACCGCCCTCGACGAGGCCGACACCAAAGCGAGGGATAATGCATATACTTTATTGATGGAGGAGAATATCCGCCGTCAGGAAGCCGCCGCCAAAAAGGCGGAAGCCGACCGCCAGTATCAGCTGAAATTGGCGGCACAGGCCGCCAAGAAGGAGAGCAAGACCGAGACCGAAGTGGTCGGGTATCCGGTAAACGGAACCGATAAGGAAAAGTATAAGTGGTTGGAGAAGCAGCTCAAATCGCTGGCTTGGAGCCTGATGCCGGGTGAGGACAATCCCCGCAACCGCATTTTGGCGCAGTCCCAGAAATATCTGAATCTGGCCTATCGCGATCTGGATACCGATTATTACAGCAAACTGCTGGACATCGTGGTGTAAGCGATGGAACCGAAAGAACTGGCGGTCTGCCAACAGCATTTTGAGCGCATCGACGCCCGCCTGCACCATCTGGAGCAGACCGAGGCGGGACAAAACGCCCGCTTCTCCGACATGGCGGTGATGAACGCTCGTATGCATGAAAAACTCAACACCCTCGATGCCTCCCTCAAATCCCTCATCCGTGCCCTCTGGGGCATTTCGGGCACCCTGCTGGCATCCCTGCTGGGGTTTGTGGTGTGGTATATCCAAGGACTCTCGTGAGTCCTTGGATGAGGTAAGAGGTAAGAAGTAAGAGTGAAGAGGTGTTTATGAAGAATTTTTTGGGAATCAACTGGCTGGTGCGCCTGAGAAATCCTGTCTTCTGGGTGCAGGTGGCGGTGGCGCTGTTCGTGCCGATGCTGGCGCAGGCCGGACTGGCGTGGGAGCAGATCACCACGTGGGGCGCGCTGTGGCAGGTCATTTGGCTGGGGATCCAAAACCCCGTCACGGTGGTGGCCGTGATCCTGTCGGTGTGGAACGCCGTCAACGACCCCACCACGGCCGGACTGCAGGACAGTCCCTTGGCTTTGTCTTACGACAAGCCCAGCGAGGTAAGAGGTAAGAGGGAAGAGTGAAGAAGTAAGGTGGGAAGCTTCGCTTCCTTTGATTCAAAGAAATCGACCGCAGGAAGATTTCATCCGAAACCTATTCCCTATTCACTATTACCTATTACTTTTTTCGACTGAAAGGAGAAAACTATGTTACGATATCCGGTAAACTATGTGGGCATTACCCAATACTACTCGGCGGGGCATCGGGCGCTCGATCTGGGCTGGAAGGATACCCCGTCCGAGCCGATCTTGGCTGCCGCCGACGGGCTGGTGGTCGATTGCGGCACCGAGCCGACCTACGGCGCCGTCTACGCCGTGTTGCGCCATCCGCGCGAGGGCGGTTGGTGCTACACCCTGTACTGGCACCTGCGCTCGCTGGACGTGGTGCGCGGGCAGACGGTGACCATGGGACAGCGCATCGGCATCATGGGCGATACGGGGCTGGCCACGGGGGTGCATCTGCACTATGAAACCTGGCTGACCCCCGCCGCCTATATCAATTGGCGCCTGTCGGATAAGGCGCAGTACGCCGTGGATCCCCGCACGGTCACCTATCTCTACCCCGACCAAGAGGTGTCAAGCGGCAGTGTGGGCGTGCAACGCCTACCCGAGCCGACTCCCGTGCCTACCCCGACGGCGCTGACCTTGAATAACGAACCGCTCTACGGCTCATCGACCGCCGCCAAGCCCGCCGCCTATGTCAGCGGCAACTACTGGCGCTGGGACGATGCCGTGATCGGCGGGCGCATCCGCATCACCAACGACCCCTCACGCATCGGCGTGGCGGGGCAGGTGACCGGCTGGATCGCAAACCCCGCTACCCGCAAGACCTATACGGTGGTAGCCGGCGATACCCTGTCGTCCATTGCGGCACGAAACGGGCTGACCACCGCACAAATCATCGCCTTAAACCCCCAGATCAAAAATCCGAATCTGATCTACGTGGGGCAGACGGTGTATCTGTCATAAAAGGGAGGGCGAGAGCCCTCCTTTTATGACGAGGTAAGAGGTAAGAGGGAAGAGTGAAGAGGTGTTATATAAGGGAAAGCGAAGCTTTCTTCCGAAATGTGGGCGGAGCCCACATATCATACCGAAGGTATATCATCCGCAGGATATCATACGCGAAGCGTATCTCATTTCTCACAGCAAAAGAGAAGAAATGATATCTGCTTTATGGCAGATGATATAGGCTTGCGCCTATGATATCGTCCTGACGGACGGTGATATCCGCCGAGGGGCGGATTTCGGTAGAAACCTACGGTTTCTTTTTATATAAGGGAAAGCGAAGCTTTCTTCCGAAATGTGGGCGGAGCCCACATATCATACCGAAGGTATATCATCCGCAGGATATCATACGCGAAGCGTATCTCATTTTAATGATATCTGCCTTGCGGCAGATGATATACGGACTTGTGCCGTATGATATCGTCCTGACGGACGATGATATCCGCCGAGGGACGGATTGCGGTAGAAACCTGTGGTTTCTCTGAATTTATTATTGACAAGAGGGATTCTTACCTATATAATAAATACACCATAGAGGCGCGGGCTTCATCAGTACCGTTCGTGTTTGGCAAATGCCGAGCGGGAAAGGGGAGGCCGCCGAAGCGGTCGGTGCCGCCATGTGCCGAGTCGCTGGGCTGCGGGGGAATACCTTGCAGACTGTCGCCACGGGCGTTGTGCTATGTTGTTGTATTCTATGGACAGCGCATCGCTGTCCTTTTTAATTGAAAGGAAGAAAAAACATGAAGAAGATCGTATCCCTCATCCTGGTTGCCGTGCTGGCCCTCTCGCTGGCGGCCTGCGGCGGCGATGCTACCCCCAAGACGGGCGTGGAAGACGGTGTGCTCACCGTGGCTATGGAGTGTGCCTACGCCCCCTACAACTGGACCCAGTCCGATGACTCCAACGGCGCTGTGCCCATCAAGGATTCCAACGAATATGCCAACGGCTACGACGTGATGATGGCCAAGAAACTGTGCGAAGCCAACGGCTGGAAACTCGAAGTCGTTCGCCTTGATTGGGAAGGTCTGGTTCCCGCCGTTATGTCGAGTCAGGTTGACGCCGTTATCGCCGGCCAGTCGATGACCGCCGAGCGTATGGAACAGGTCGACTTTGCCGGCCCCTACCTGTACGCCACCATCTGCTGCCTGGTTAAGGCCGACGGTCCTTTGGCCAACGCCACCAAACTGGATGACTTCTCCGGCTACCGTTGCACCAGCCAGATGAGCACCATCTGGTACGATTCCTGCCTGCCCCAGATCGAGGGCGCCGATATCCAGACGGCCAAGGACAGCGCTTCGACCATGCTCATGGCACTGAGCACGGGCGACGTGGACTTTGTCTGCACCGATATGCCCACCGCTACCGCCGCCCTGATGGCCTTCCCCGAATTCAAACTCATCGAGTTTGAGGGCGAGAACGGCTTTGAGGTGTCCGATGAGGATATCAACATCGGCATCTCGGTCAAGAAGGGCAACACCGAACTGAAAGAGAAACTCGACGCCGTGCTCTCCACCATGAACGAGGCGGCTTTCAACACCATGATGGCGCAGGCCATTGCCGTACAACCTCTGAGCGAGTAAGATATGTCTGTTTTTGAGAAATTGCTTGCCGATATCGGCAAGCAGTGGGCGACCTACGCCCCCCAATACCTCGGCGGCGCTTGGAACACCATTAAACTGGCCGTCGTCGCCACCGCCATCGGCTGTATCATCGGGCTGATCTGCGGCATTTTGCAAACGATTCCCTATGCCAAATCGGACAACCCCTTCAAAAAGGGCGTGATCTGGGTGGTGCGGGGCATCATCCGTGCCTATGTGGAGATCTTCCGCGGCACGCCGATGATCCTGCAGGCCATCTTCGTCTATTTCGGCATTCCTTATTTCTTTAACACCCCCGTGGACATGATCACCGCCGCCTATCTGGTGGTGTCGATCAATACGGGCGCCTATATGGCCGAAACGGTGCGCGGCGGTATCCTGTCGATCGACCCCGGTCAGACCGAGGGCGCCAAGGCCATCGGCATGAACCATGTCAAGACCATGACCCACGTCATTCTGCCGCAGACCCTGCGTAACATCCTGCCCCAGATCGGTAACAACCTGATCATCAACATCAAGGATACCTCGGTCATGTTCGTCATCGGCTATGCCGAACTGTTCGCCGTGCATAAGGCGGTTACGGGCAGTAATTACCTGTATTTTCCCTCGGCGGTCATTGAAATGGTGATGTATCTGATCATGACGGTATTCTTCTCGCTGCTGCTTCGCTGGTGGGAAAAGAAGATGGACGGGCATAAGAATTACGACGTGTCCACCACCGACACGCTGGCTCACACCAGCGGCATGACCACCTACGTCAAGAAGAAGGGGGCGAGATGATGGAAGAGATCTTACGCATTGAACACCTGTCCAAGTCCTTTGGCAACCACGAGGTGTTGCGGGATATCGACTTTGCGGTGAGAAAGGGCGACGTGACCAGCATCATTGGTGCGTCCGGTTCGGGAAAATCGACTTTGCTTCGTTGCATCAATATGCTGGAGACCCCTTCGTCGGGCGATATTTTCTATCACGGTGAGAATATCAAAACGCTCAAGGGCGGCGTGACGGGTTACCGTGCCCGCGTCGGCATGGTCTTCCAGCAGTTTAACCTGTTTAATAACATGACGGTGCTCCAAAACTGCGTCATCGGCCAGACCTCGGTGTTGGGACGCAAGAAAAAGGAAGCCACCGAGCGTGCCCTGTTCTACCTCGAAAAGGTGGGGATGCTCCCCTTTGTCAAGGCGCGTCCCGCCCAGATCTCGGGCGGTCAGAAACAGCGTGTGGCCATCGCCCGTGCGCTGGCCATGGAACCCGAAGTGTTGCTCTTTGACGAGCCGACAAGTGCGCTCGACCCCGAAATGGTGGGCGAGGTGCTGGACGTCATGAAGAATCTGGCCAAGGACGGCATGACCATGCTGGTGGTGACCCACGAGATGGCCTTTGCCCGCGACGTGTCGAGCCATGTGGTGTATATGCATAACGGCGTCATCCACGAGCAGGGCGCTCCTGCCGAACTCTTCGGCCGCCCGCAAAAACAGGAAACCAAGGACTTCCTCTCCCGCTTCCTCGGCACGACCGTATGAGTAACCGACGAAAGGAGATCCTGTCCTACCTCTTTTGGGGTGTGCTGACCACGCTGGTCAGTTGGCTGACCTTTACCCTCTTTTCATGGCTGACGGGTCACGTGATCCTGTCCAACGCCCTGTCGTGGGTCTGCGCCGTTGCCTTTGCCTTTGTCACCAACAAACAGTGGGT
>JAZNYQ010000005.1:0-25048 GCA_045594545.1 Eubacteriales bacterium
GCGTTGTTGATAATAAGCCTCGTCACTGTTACGGTCGGTTTTATAATCCACCAAGGTGATGCCGCCGTCCTCCTCAAAGAACAGGTCGATGACACCTTGAAGCATGACCGTCCGGCTACTCTCTTTAAGCGACGGATCGTATTGCTCGACCGACACTTGCGACAGGAACCGATACTCCCGCTCGACATACGGGGAGGCGGCGATGCGGCGCGCCAGATCGCTGTGGCGGAAACCCTCGATCTGCTCCATCTCCAGTGCTTCGGCCTCGGCTTGGCTGAGGGTACCGTTTCTTACCATACGCTCACGCAACAACAATAGCGGCGTATCGTCAAAGGTGATAAACTGCATGAATTTATGGGTAGCCGTTCCCCGCTCGGCGGCCGTCAGCCCTTGACACAGGAAAGCCGGCTTATCGTAGGTAATCTGCCGTTGCAGCATCAATCCTGCATCCTCATCCATATCCCGCAGCCCTTTCAGGTCGGACACCGATACCTTGGCGGGCACCGCTTTGAGTTTTTCTAAGGGATACTGATAAGATAGCACGGCATCGAGCTGTGTCATATCTACCTGCGCCTGCGTGCTCGTGATCGTCGGCGCACAGGCGTCGATCGGCGCCATGACACGAATCTGCAACCCGAAGATGCCGCGACGCTCACCCAACGGCTCGGTCAATACACTGCGTTCCAGCCGATCGGTATCGGGGAAGATGCCCTCGGGCACATCCACGCCGATCTGCTCGGCAAAATCCAAACCTGCGGGATGGCGCAGGGCGGACAGCATCACCCATTCCAACGGCGTAGCGCAGGACTGCACCAGACGGGGCCCGATATGACCACGCCCGACCAGTGACAACATCTGCGACAAAAAGACAGGCAGTCGTCCTTTGGTCATGCCTTTAGCCGTTTCCTTATCCTGTATGCCGATGCTGCCGACCAGGAACAGTTTCTCCTTGGCGCGGGTAAAGGCGACATACAACAATCGCAACGTTTCGGCCATTTCCTCTTCCCGATTGGCCGACAGGACGGCCGAACGGGCAAAGGTATCGTACACCATGCGCCGCGCACGGTCCTTGATCCGCAGCCCCAGCCCGTATTCATCGGAATAGGCCATGCGGCTACGGCTGCTCATCGACGGCACCGCCGCACTTTCCATATGCAAAACAAACACGTACGGATATTCCAGACCCTTGACGGCGTGGATCGTAGATACGGTGACATGAGGAGCGGCGGGGGCGGGATTGGCACCCTCGGCGTTGCGCAACTGCTCCTCGACCCGTTCCATATAACACAAAAAGCCATACAGTCCGCGCAGTGAACTATTCTCATAGTCGCGTGCGTGACGGTAGATCAAACGTAAATTTTCCTGACGGGATGGCGCATCGGCCATGGCACCCACGGCAGCGAAAAGCGAAAACTCGCCGTACAGATCCCAGATCAACCGATACACGGGCTCAGCGCCCGAACGGATGCGATAGCGGTCAATCACCGCTTTGGCTTGCTTAGCCTTAGGGTCACTGCTCTGTGTCAGACAATCGTACAGACATCCCCTGCCCTGCTCCCGCAGATCGCACAACTCCTGCGCTGAGAAGCAAAAAATGGGACTGCGCAAGGCGGCGGCCATGGGAATATCCAAGTACGGATTATCTACCGCACGCAGAAAGGACAGTACAAACTTGACCTCATACCGATCAAAATAACTTCTGGCCTTGGCCGAGTAGGCGGGGATGCCGGCATCGGTCAGTGCCCTGACTACGTCATCGGCGTGACCCTTGGCGGCGCGCATTAAGATCACAATGTCCCGATAGTCGAGGGGACGGGAAGTTTTGGTTTTGGCGTCCCATACCGTGCGACCTTCCGCCATCAACTCCTGAATACGGCTGGCGCACATCTGCCCTTGGCGATAGTCGCCGCTCTCTTGCCAATCGGTATCGTTATCGTCGCACAGTAACAGTTCGGTGTCGGTATCGCAATCGGGGAATTCGCCCGCTACATACGCCCATTGGGTATGGTCGTAATCGGCACCGCCCGACACCCGACTCATGATCAAGGAAAAGAAGAAGTTGACAAAGCCCAACACGCCCTTGGACGAGCGGAAATTGCGGGTCAAAAATTGCACTTGCGGGAATTCCTCTTGCGAGAACCGATGTAACTGCCCCGCAAACAGGTCGGGGCGGGCTTTGCGGAAGCGGTAGATCGACTGCTTGAGATCGCCGACGCAGAACAGATTTTCTCCGTTATTTGACAGGGCAAGGAAGATGAGATTCTGCAAGAGGTTGGTATCCTGATACTCGTCGATCAATACTTCCTCAATACGCGGCCCCAGTTCCCCGCTGATGTAGGCATGGGCATACTCGCTCATGTCCACCCGATCGGTTTCGGGATCGTAGCCGTTGACCAGCAAGGACAGGGTCAGGCGGGACGCATCGGAGAAAGATAAAATATTTTTGCGGCGCTTGACGGCGCGGTCGTCCCGATAATACCGCTGAGCCACCAGCCGCATACCGGCCGTCAGGTCCCGACACATCTGCTGTTGCTGTTGGAACGCGGCCGTTGAGGGGATATGCAGTTTTTCATACAAAGCCGCCACCCGTGCCCGTGCCGCTTTGGCTTTGGGCTGGATGGGGCGATACCATTCATAGTTGCGGTGCTTGGCATTGAGGGAGGAGAGCCGCTCAAAGGTAGGGCACGCGGGAATCTCCCCTTGACACAGAGCTGAAAGGGCCGTATCGACCTGCGCCAGATCGTCGAGGCGTTGATCGGTATTCTTGTCGCCCAGCTCATTTCGATGCGCCGCGGCATATTCGGCAACCTCGGCAAAGACGGGACGGAGTTCTTCCAGTCCCTCTTTCAGATACCGACAGAAATACCGATACCAAAGACTGTTTTTGAGATCTTCATCCTCAAACATGGCTTGCAGTTGCGCCAATTTCTGTTCAGGATAGGGCTCGCTGTCCAGCGTGCGGATCAGTTCGAGCATCTGTTCATAAAAACCGATATCGTCCCGCTCGCCCGAAAAGACGTCAACACACCGCAAAAAGATTTCGTTTTCTTCCTCATAAAGCGCATCGAACACACCCTGCATGGTGCTGCGGCACAGCAGGTCGTATTCGGGCCCCATGACTACCCGAAAATCGGGCGACACATCCAACTGCTGAAAATTTCGGCGCACAAACTCGCCGTAAAAAGCATCCATGGTGCAGATACGCGCCTGCGGCAGATCCAAGATCTGACGACTCAGACGACGGCGCATCTCCAAGTCGGTGGCCTGATCCCGTTCCTTCTTCAGTTCATCCCCGATGCGTTTACGCATCTCGGCGGCGGCAGCATTGGTAAAGGTAACGACCAACAATTCCTGTATGGGCACGCCCGCTTTGAGTTTTTCCACCACACGGCGGGTGAGCACCGAGGTTTTACCCGAACCGGCCGAAGCACTTAGTAACAGGCGTCCGCCGTCGGTGGTAACCGCCCGATTCTGCTCGGCCGTTAACTGCCCTTTTACGATAGGCTTTTCCACGACAAATTTCGGTTGATCACTCATCGCAAGCCACCACCTTTCGTTCCAGATCGCTCCCCTTATATTTTTGATAGCGGCGCACCGAAGATCGGCCTGCTTCAAAGGAGCAGACGGCCGCATAATCGCAATATTTACAGGCGGTATCGTCACCGCCTCTGGAAAGAGGCATAGGCGTCACATCGCCCGAGAGCAGTTCCTGTCCCAATTTCGCAAGCAAGGACACCAGATGCTCCTGCAAAGCCGCAAAGCCCCGCTCGGAAATGAGATTACCCTTTAGGGTATCGCCCTTGGCTATTGTGACATCGATGAACCGCCCCTGCAGTTCCCGTTCCATGGCGGTGAGCACCTGCACGTCGTTGATCAGCAAGCCGTTCTGGGCACCTTGGCGTGCCAGTTGCCGTTCCAGTTCTTCCTCGCTGGGCAAAGCATCGCCGGCCGACACGCTGTAAAATTGCTGTCTGGCAGGATAATACAATACCCCCGCCGGACGCAGAGCCAGCCCGTAGCGCTCGCCCCCGTTTTGCATTAACGAGAACAGATACAGGAGCATTTGGGCGGCGTATCCGTTATAAATATCGTCAAAATCGAACTTTTTCAGTCCTGTTTTGTAGTCCACAACACGCAAAAACCGTCCGTTTTCGGTCTGCATACTGTCGACACGGTCGATCGTTCCCTCGACCCGTATACTGCCCCCTTCAAATTCAATGCAGATGGGGGATACGGCACCGTCACGCCCGATGGTCAATTCAAAATCCTCGGCACGGAAAGCCGATTGGGAAAACTCGTCGCAAAGTTTGTCGATCAGTTCGTGCACCGCTTCCTTGGTGCGGGCAAAGAGGTAACGAAAGCGCGCCGAGCGCTCCCCGCCGCCGAAATACCCTTGCAGATAATCTTTCATGCGATCATCGACCAAAGCGTAGACCCGATCCCGATCCTCTTCCCAAATGGGGATTTGGCTTTCCTTGGCGTATTGCCCGAGCACCTTTTCCATCATGTCGTGCACAAAGGTGCCCAGTTCCCGTCCCGACATTTCGGCCCGTTGTAAGGGTTTGAGGCGCAGGACATATTTGCAAAAATACTTGAATTTACAACCCGTCAGCGTGTCCAAACTGGTGGGCGATACCGCCAGTCCGTCGCCTTGGATCCGTTTTTCCAATACCGCCGAGTGGGCGACATCCGCCCTGCCGATCTCGCGGGCGCGCATGGCTAAATGCAGGCGATCCCGATAGGTTGGATGATTTTCAAAAAAGGTCAACAGCCCCTCGTCGGTAAACCCGCCCGACACCAGTTGATCAAAGGCCGAGGGGCAATCCCATACCCCGTCGCGACCGTGGGTGACGGGTACCTGCGGGAACAGCGCCCGTATCTGGTCAAAAAACTCGGAGGCCATGGCGGGATCGTGGGTGTCGGTCAACTGATGATAGGACACGAACAGTTTTTCGGTGGGCATGCCAAAGGCCAGATAGGCATAAAACCACTCATCCCGACCGTCGGCCATATTGTCTTCCCAGTCCAGTCCTGCCGTACGCAGGCAATCCCGATCGCCGGCGTTGACCAGATCGTTCTCGGTTGCATGAGCCGGAAAACTGCCGGCATTGACACCCATCACAAAAACGGCACGCCGACCGATGGTACGCACATGATCGACCCGTCCGGTCAGCACCTCATCCACCGAGGTGGGAATGCGTCCGATGTCATATCCCGCCAGAGCGCAAGCCCACAGTTGGCGGAAAAGATCGGGATCGGTGGGCATATCGCCCGCCGCCTCATATAGGGCACTCAGCACCTTGCCGAGAATTTCCCATGTCTGCTCACATTCCTGTGCCTGCGCATGGTCGCCCTGTGCATCCAGACGCACCGTTTGTTCTTTGAGTCGTTCGGCTACGCCTATCGACTCCATATATTCGTACAACGCACGGCAGACATCGGCTACCGTGCCGGTTAATGCCTGTTTTAACCGAAGGATCGGGTCGATGATCCGACGGCGGTCGGCATTCAGCCCATCCAGCCGCAACTGCGCCTCCTCGGTCATTTCCACGGCAAACCCGTCGGGGTTATCGGCAAAATCCTTTTTCCATTGACCGGGCAGGGGCTCCCACACGGCGCAATACCGTTGCATCCGTCCCAACGCCTCATCATCCAGCGCGGTCAGGCCCGTTTTGATATGGGTGAGCACGTCCTCGGTGGTAAAATCATCGGCCGCAATATCCAGAGCCGTACTGAGCAACAAGGCCAGAGGTTTGACGGCGATATGGGTTCTTTTATCCGTAAAGACGGAGATGCCGTGCATTTCCAACACACTGTCGAGCACGCCTTTATACCGACTCTCGTCCCGACACAATACGGCGATCTCCCCGTCGCGGTAGCCCTCGCGGCGCAATTTGGCAATACGGATAGCTACCTGCTCGGCCTCATCAAAGCAATCGGCGGCGGCGTGCAGACAAAGGGCATCGGTATCCCCTTCAAAGGCGGGGGCATTGGGTAAGAACAGATAGCGGCGCAGATGGGAAAGGGCATTCGGTTCCTCTTCCTCTTCGATGCGCACCGCTTCCACCGACACCCCGCATCCCTGTGCCAGACGGCGCAGTTGTGCCATGGTTTTGGCGGGACGGGCAAAAACCGATTCCCGCTCGCTCTCGGCATGGCGAGGGTCGGCGGGCAGGGCCAAGGTAATATCGCTGTGTTTCATCAAGCGGGAAAGCAGATCCAATTCCGCAGCGGAAAAATAGTAAAAGCCATCGACATAGATGCGGTATCCGTCAAATACCGAAGTTTCATCCAAGAGCGCGGCCGCCTGCTCCTGTTCATCGTGGGCAAAGGCACCCTCTTCCATCATGACCCGATACTGCCCGACGATGCGGGCCAGTTCTTCCAGTTTCCGACGGCGGGCACCCATCGTTTGCGCCGCCGATTCCAGTTCTTCAGGGGAGATGCAGGAACGGCGCATCTGCTCCTCGGCGCGGCACAGTTGGGCGACAAAGCCGGGGGTCACTCTGGCCGAAGCATAAAACTGCAGGCTGTCCCGCAGTTTCATAAAAGCGCGGAGCATAACGACCGAGCAGACCGCCGCATCGGGCTGATGGCTCAGACTGCGGCCGCAGGCGATCATGATCCGACGGGCCAGCCGCTTAAAACTGACCACCTCGGCCTGTCCGCCGAATCCTTGCGGGCGCAACTGCATCAAGCGATGCTCGGCGTGGACGGTAAACTGCTCGGGAACCAAAAACAGACAGGGCTGTCCCCTATCGGCATCTGCGACAAATTCCCGATATAACCGTTGCCGATTTTCCAAATGTCCCAAATAAAAACGGATCATGAGCTCCTCCGACAATTTTTATACTTTATTATACCACTCATGCCTTGAAAAAGCAAATAGACTTTGATATACTATATAGCAAGTGAGGAGGTGAGGGTATGACCTATATTTCGCACAGTCCCATGCAGACAACCGAATTTGCCATAGACTTTGCCCAGAGGCTAACGGGCGGTGAGTTTTTAGCCTTTTACGGCGACCTCGGGGCGGGCAAGACCCGTTTCATTTCGGGCATTGCGCAAGCCTTTGGTTGTATCGATCATGCCTCCAGCCCCACCTTTGCCATTGTCAACTATTATCGCGGAGACAAACCGCTGTGTCATTTTGATATGTATCGCATCGATGCCGACTCGTTGGAAGATACGGGATTTTACGATTATATGGATCAGGGTGTAACCATCGCCTGTGAATGGTGCGAGAACATTGCCGAGGAGATTCCCGCCGATGCCATTACGATCACCATTGAAAAGGGCGAAGAAGCGGATACCCGCATCATCCGCATTGAAGGAGGAAATCATGAAAATTTTAGCGATTGATTGTTGTTCATCCTCCTGCAGTGCCGCCGTAATGGAAGATACTCGTCTGCTTTCCCTGTCCCTGCTCGATTGCGGGCCGGGGCACAGCAAGACCATCATGATGCAGGTCGACCAAGTTCTGAAAAATGCCGATTTGACCTTATCGGATATGGACTATATTGCAACCACCGTCGGTCCCGGTTCCTTTACCGGTATCCGCATCGGGGTGTCCACCGCCAAGGGGTTATCGCAAGCGACGGGCATCGGGCTGATCCCGCTTTCCACCATGGATGCGCTTGCCTACAGTAACACTGCGCCCGACAAAACGGTGGTCGCCTGCGTGCTGGACGCCCGCCGTCAGCAGGTCTACAATGCCTTATATGAAACGGTGGACGGTAAGCCGGTACGGCTATGTGCCGACCGCGCCCTGTCCATAGAAGAATTGGGAGAGGAACTCAAGGCCAAGGGTGCGCCCGTTTTGTTTGTAGGGGACGGCGCCAAACTCTGCTTTGACCGCTTATCGTCCCATATCCCCTGTCGCATGGCACCGCCCAATCTGATCGCCGCCACTGCCGCTTCGGCGGGTTTGGCCGCTTTTGAAACGGCTTATTCTTGTAATTTCCGCCCCACCAGTTGTCATGACCTGATGCCGGTGTACCTACGCCGTCCGCAGGCCGAACGGGAACGGATGGAGCGCTTAAAAACGGAGGAACAATCATGAAACTGATCATTGGCAATGACCATGCAGGGGTCAATCTGAAACAAGCGATCGTGGCGCATCTGACCGAGTTGGGACACGAGGTAACCGACATCGGTATTGCCGCGGGCGAGAAGGCCGACTATCCCGATGTGGCCGAAAAACTGGCGTTGCAGGTAGCGGACAAGACCTATGAACTGGGTATTCTGGTCTGCGGGACAGGCATCGGCATGTCCATGGCCGCCAACCGCATCAGCGGCGTACGCGCCGCCGCTACTTCATCGGCGTTCGGCGCAAAATTTACCCGTGCGCATAACAACGCCAACGTTCTGTGCCTGGGTGAGCGTATTTTAGGCGAGGGCGAGGCACTGCAGTTGGTAGACCTGTTTATTACCACGCCTTTTGATGTGGAAAATCCCCGTCATCAGAACCGTATTGAGAAAATTGATGCCATTGATAAAAAATACAAAGGAGAGTAAGGACATGGACAAGAACGTTCACATTATGGACCATCCCCTCATTCAGCACAAACTGGCGCTCATTCGCAACAAGGATACCGGTGTGAAGGAATTTCGCGAGACCATCAGCGAGATTGCTACTCTGCTGTGCTACGATGCCGCTCGCAACCTGCGCACCAAGGAAGTCATGGTGGAGACCCCGCTGACCACCGCCAAGTGCAAGGTGCTGGCTGACAGCGTGGCCATCGTTCCCATCTTGCGCGCAGGATTGGGCATGGTGGACGGGATCCTGACCTTGATCCCCAACGCCAAGGTGGGACATATCGGTCTGTACCGCGATCCCGAAACCAAACAGCCTGTCGAATACTACTGCAAACTGCCCGATCACATTGAGGATCGCGAGGTCTTTATTGTCGATCCCATGCTGGCCACCGGCGGCAGTGCCATTGCGGCGGTGCAGTTCCTGAAAAAATACGGCGCACGCAAGATCAACTTTCTGTGCATCATTGCCGCACCCGAAGGATTGGATGCTCTGCATCAGGCGCATCCCGACGTGGATATTTTCTGCGCATCCTTGGATGAAAAGCTCAACGACCACGCCTACATCCTGCCGGGGCTCGGCGATGCGGGTGACCGCATTTTCGGCACCAAATGATGTTGCCGCTTCATTTTGATCTGTCAGCCGTCTGGCGCTGTGTCAGCGGGGAAGGATGCGTATCCCGCTCAGGAGAATTGCTCAAAAGTTTGGGAACGCATTATCTGATCGTGACCGGAAAAACGGGCGCCAAAAAGAGCGGAGCGCTGGATGATTTTTTGGCGGTTTTTGAAGAAAATGCGATTACTTTTGAGATTTTTGACGCCATTCCTCAAAACCCGCATTTTGACGATTGCTTGGCGGCCGCGCACTCCTGCACCAAGCGTCCCGATGCTGTGTTAGGCATTGGCGGCGGATCAGCCATGGATGCCGCTAAAACGGTAGCGGTCATACTGGCCAATCCCGAAGTCAAACCCGAAGATCTATATAGCGGCAACTTCCGTCAGCCGCTTCCCATTCTCACCTGTGATACCACAGCCGGCACAGGCAGTGGCGTGACCCGCTATTCGGTGATGGAAACGGGTTATGGCGATACCGTCAAAAAGGCAGGATATGGGCATCCGTCCATCATGCCGAGGGTGAGTTTTTGTGACCCGACCTATCTGCGGGCGCTCCCCCTTTCGGTGGCACGCTCGACGACGGTGGATATTATCGCCCACTGTCTGGAAGCCTATTTCCATAAAAAGACGGGAGTGTTGCCTCGTGCTTATGCTGCGGCGGGGTTGGAACTGTTACACGACAGTTTTTCCCGCCTGCTTACCGGTGAGTGTGACGATACCGATCGGGAGAAGATCCTGTATGCTTCGCAGTTGGGCGGCATGGCTATCGAACTGACAGGCACCTGTATGGGACACTCCCAAAGTTACGGCATTACCGTGCAGTTGGGTATCCCCCACGGCTTCGCTTGCGGCTACACATTGGGCGACTTTTTACGATTACAGGCCACCGCGTATGCCGATGACGTTTCCTCCGTTTTGTTACGGCTTGGCTTTGAGAACATTGATGCTTTTGAATCGGCTGTCTACTCGATTCTGCCCCCGCTTCCTCTAAGCGAAGCACAGATCGAATCGCTGACCGCTGTCGGTGAAAAGAGCGGGCATATTTTCAATTCCATGGTAGCGGGCACACCCGAACTGTCCCGCATCTTTTATCAAAATTTAGCCAAACGCTTTGCATAAAAAATTGCCGTCTTTCGACGGCAATTTTTTTATTCCTCTCCCGTTGTTCGGGCCATGAGATGATGCACCATATCCAACGGCGCAACCCCGTGGTTGACCACCGAGTCGAGCGCCTCAATAATCGGCAGTTCTACTTCATACCGTTTGGCCATCAACACGGCGGCGGGCAGGGCGTTGAGTCCCTCGACCACCATGCCCACTTCTTTACAGGCCTGCTCGGCGGTATACCCTTTGCCGATCAGTTGCCCCGCTCGATTATTACGGGAATGCGGACTGGTGGCGGTAACGATCTGGTCACCGATGCCCGCCAGACCGAAGAATGTCGATTGCTGACAGCCCATTTTCAGCCCCAGTCGGGTAATTTCCGCCATGCCGCGGGTGATGATGGCCGCCTTGGTATTGTCGCCAAAGCCCAAGCCCTGCGACACGCCGGTGGCCAGCGCCACGATATTTTTCAGCGCACCGCACAGTTCCACACCCTTGACATCCCGATTGGTATACACCCTCAAACAACTGCCCTCAAACGCCCGTTGTACCGCTTCGGCCGCTACCATATCGCTACCGGCCGACACGATAGAGGTGGGCATATCCCGCGCTACCTCCTCGGCATGCGTGGGACCCGACAGGGCCACGGCGGGATAACCGAGTTCTTCCTCGATAATCTCGGTCATGCTCATTAAGGTATCAGCCTCCAGGCCCTTGGCGGCATCCACCAAAACGGGACGTCCCGACAGTACCGCTTTTACCTGACGGGCGGTGGCACGCACATAGATACTCGGCACGGCAAAAATGAGCATATGCGCCCCGTTACACATGCGGATATCCTCGCTGAATGTCATGCCGGTCAAGGTCACCTGCGGCAGGTTGGGGTGTTGTTTCTCTTCCTGCAACTGCGCAATTTCCTGCGGCAGAGCCGACCATACGGTAACGGTATGGCCGTTTCGATATAAACATCTGGCCAGCGCCACGCCCCATGTTCCGGCGCCTAAAATGGTAATTCTCATCGGTTTTCCTCCATGTATTGTGTAGGCGTCATGCCCGTTACAGACTTAAATACCCGAATAAAGGGATTGCTCCCCGCATATCCCACCACCTCGGCAATTTCCCGCACGGTGTATCGGCCGGCATCCAGTAAATTCTTCGCGTGCAAGATCCGCACATCTTGCAGATCCGCCTTGGGCGACACCCGAAAGGCTTCCTTATATAAGGCATAAAAACGGGACGGACTGATAGGCACCAGCGCCGCCATCTCCTCAACACTCCATGCACGGGCATAGTCCTGATGGATCCGCCGACGCGCTTCGTTTAACGCATCAAACATTTTATTGCCCATGTTACTCTTATTGTCCCGTCGGACATCCCGCCCGATACGAAGTAAGAGCATTTGTACCATCAGATCGGTCAATTCCTCGTGCCGATCGGCCTTGCTTAACCATTCCCGTTCGATATGCGATACCAGATCGGTAATATAGCCCCAATCCGGCACTACGTAATAGGTATCAAACGCCAGCCCGCTCTCTTTCATATACAGCGGGATATTCCCGTCGGCGTGAAACCAGTCGTGGATCAGGTCGCAAGTCAAAGAGGTAAAATGCTGGGCGGTGTGTTTGTTGTGCATGACCACCGTCCCCGCCGGCCATTCCCGCCCCTGCGCCTCGACGGGAGTATGGTAACAGATAAAAATGTACTCCTCTCCCGTATCGGTACGATTGAGCCGAAAGCCTTTTTTTTCGGGCCACATGGCTTTGATATTCGAGAATTTCATACACAAATCCTCCTATCCTTTCTTTTATTATACTCGGCTACCAAAGAAAAAACAATAGGAAATGCATATAAAATCAGTAGGAACGGATATTTACATTTTCTCTTATTTGCGTTACCATGAAATTGAGGTGATAAAACATGATCTACAGACAGGAACATCCCCGTCCGCAATTCATGCGTGACAACTGGGTCAACCTCAACGGCGTCTGGGAATTTGAAATCGACCACGGCGCTTCGGGTGTGGCCCGCAAACTTTTTGAGCAAGACCATCTGAGCGGCACCATCAACGTCCCCTTCTGCCCCGAAAGCAAACTTTCGGGCGTGGAGTATAAGGATTTTATGCGCGCGGTATGGTATCGCCGTGATCTGTCCATTCCCGAGTCATGGGCAGGCAAACGTGTTCTTTTACATTTTGGCGCGGTGGATTATCAGACTACCGTTTATATCAACGGACAAAAGATCGGTGAGCACTTCGGCGGCTATACCTCTTTTGAATTTGATATTACCGAGGCCCTGCACGAGGGTGTCAACTCTCTTTGTGTCTGCGCTTACGATGACACCACCAGCACCCGCCAGCCAACCGGCAAACAGGCTACAGCCTATCATTCTTCCGGGTGCTACTATACCCGCACCACCGGTATCTGGCAGACGGTGTGGATGGAGGCGGTGGATCCCTTATACATTGGCTCAGCCCGCTACTATCCCAATATCACAACCGGCTCTGTGGACATTGAGCTGAACCCTTCGACCGTTGACGTAGACGCTACGGTCACGGCTGTCGCTTCCTTTGAGGGCAAGGAGATGGGGCGTGCCACCGCATCCCTTTCGGGTATGACCTCCCGCCTGCATCTGGATCTGAAAGAAGCCCATCTGTGGGATGTCGGTGTGGGAAATCTGTACGACCTGACGCTGACAGTAGAAAAGGGCGGCAAGGTGCTCGACACCGTTTCTTCCTATTTCGGCTTGCGTGAAGTGGGCATGAAAGGACAGGCCTTCTGCATCAACGGCCGTCCCGTCTTCGGACGTTGGGTACTCGATCAGGGCTTCTATCCCGACGGGGTATACACCGCCCCTACCGACGAGGATCTGAAAAACGATATCCTCTATTCCCTGCAACTTGGCTTTAACGGTGCCCGTCTGCATGAAAAAGTATTTGAGGAGCGTTTCCTGTATCATGCCGATAAACTGGGCTATCTGGTCTGGGGCGAGTTCCCCAACTGGGGCTATGACGCCCAGCCCGAAAATATCAACGGCTTTATGCCCGAATGGATCGAGGAGGTCAATCGCGACTTTAACCATCCCGCTATCATCGGCTGGTGTCCTTTTAACGAAACCTGGCACATAGGCAAGGGCAATGCCATTGATAATCCCAGCGGTCACCCGCAGGATCCCAGTATGTTGAGGCTGGCCTATCGCACCACCAAGGCCATCGACCCCACCCGTCCTTGCATCGATACCTCGGGTAACTTCCATTGCGCCGAGACTGATATGTTCGATGTTCATGACTACTGTCAGGATGTTGAGAAGTTTGCCGAGTTCTATTCGCAGGTAGGCGAAGGCATTGTGCGCGATCAGATCGAGCGCAACAATGTACATCGCCCCTATCAGCATCCCTACAAAAAAGGCCAACCCCTCTTTGTCAGCGAATACGGCGGTATGCGCTGGACGGATGAAGACGGCGGCTGGGGCTACGGCAACGCGCCTAAGACCGAGGAAGAATTCTTTGCCCGTTATAAGGGATTGACCGATGTTCTGCTCGACAATCCGCATATCCTCGGCTTCTGTTACACCCAGTTATATGATGTGGAGCAGGAGCAAAACGGCTTGATGACCTATGAACGTAAGTTCAAATTTGATCCCAAGAAATTCTACGAGATTAACACCAAGAAAGCCGCCATCGAAGACTAAAAAAGGTCCCAACGCTTCAAGCGTTGGGATCTTTAGACTGTCAAAAAAGTCGTTTCACCACAGAGAAAGCAGAAAAGCAAGAAAGGAAAAATTTACATTCTCAAGCATGCGATTCGAATCAATCCATCCGACACTTTTGCCAGTTATATTGAAAACCCTTGCCATGCAAGGGTTTTCTCTGTTTTCCGCCGATGCGTTCTCTACCGTACCCTCGTACGCCGACGAGATCGCATCGGCGAAATGCAACTTCCTTTTTTGAAGTCTGCCAGCGTGTCAAAGAGGGTTCTTTGACACGCTGAAAGATCCCAACGCTTTAGGCGTTGGGATCTTTTCTATTTACTTAAAGCTGGTCAGATCAATGATAAAGCGGAAGGAAACCCGACGGGAAGCCGCCATATCAACCTGCCCGTTTTGATCGGTGATCGGCTTACTGTTGGAGTATCCGACCGATTCCATAGCCGCCGCCAATTCGGCATTTTGTGAGGCGCAGTAATTTTTAACGTTATCGGCACGCTGCATCGAAAGGGGCATGCCGCTTTCATAGGTCACACCCGCTACGGGCGCGATGTGTCCCTCTACCATAGTCTTAGCCACAAAATCTTTATAGTCATCGGTAAAGACCACCGAGGTATAGGCGCTGACAAACTTATCTAAAAACGCCTTACCCTCATCCGACAGCACGGCCGAGTCCCCACCGAACAACACGGTGGAATCCATGGCCATCTCTCCGCTGACTGCGTCCACCGACACGGCAATTCCCTGCGCTTCAAAGGCAGAAGCCAAGGCCGCCATCAGCTCATTTTTGGTCTGATACAGTTTTTCCAATTCTTCCTCGGTCAAGGATTCCAAGGTGCCCGTCTGATCCTCGGACACGTAGTGATTCATCTCCTCACCGTAGCGATCCCAATAATCGCCGCTGTAATCGTAGAAATTCTCGCCATCGGTCAAAATCACGCCTGCCGTATGGTCGTAGATATAGACATACTGATAGGTCTTTGCCCCCGTTTCCCACGGCACCGTCATGGTAAACAGTCCGTCGGGTGTCATGGCCGCCACGGCAGAACTCAACCCATAGGCATCGTCCTCGGTACGGATATTCAGATGGGCATAATCGTTGCCCTTTTCATTGTCGCTATACAGGAAATTGATGGTGTGGATTCCGTCAATGGCCGGCGAGCCGCTGACCAGATACCCATCGCCCGAGATATGATCCTCGGTACCGTAGGCGCTCAGTCCGGTGCGCAGTTTTACACTCTTGCCGCCGGCCGACAAGGTCAGATACAGACCGCGGAGCTCAAATTCATATTCCAGCACCGCATCGGTCATGGAGTACTCAATAATGCCCGCTTCCTTGTCTACCTCATACTGTTTGAGCGCCGTGCAGATCAGTTTATTACCCTGCACTTCGTAGGCGAACAGTTTATAATCGAGATAGCCGTCTTCGGTCTGGAAATACAGTTCACACCAGTTCTTCTCGGTAATGCTATGTATGCTGTAGTTCAGGTTCGCTTTTCCTGCCTTGAATTGATAAGGGATGGCGGTGATCTTGGTGTCCGAATCGGACCAGGCGCAATCCACATAATCCATATCGGCACGGTACTGCTCCAGCGCCTTTTCCTCATCCTCCAACATATAGTTTCCGTGGAACATATCGGGGGTATAGGTCAGGGATTTATAGATAGCCTCGGCATCCAACGTTTTGTCAGGCGTACCGAACGCCACGGGGTTCTTGTTTTCGTTTTTAAATACGTAGCCGTACTTGTCGGAATACTCCAGTTTATCGCCCTTCGGACCGCAGGCAACCAACGTTACCAACATCAGCACCGCCAAGGCAAGCGCAAGAATTTTTTTCATGATTGTTTCCTCATCTTTCATTGATACTGTAAATATTTTTGCATCTTCCGGTCTTCTCATCCGCCTCGATCACCACGCCGCACAGCGCCGTTTCCCCCTCGGCCAATTCAAAGGGGATGGGCAATTTTGTTAAGAACCGTTCGATCACAATTTCCTTTTTGGCGCCCAGCACCGCATCGACCACACCGGTCATACCCGCATCGGTCAGATACCCCGTGCCCTTGGGCAGGATCTGGGCATCGGCCGTCTGCACGTGAGTATGGGTGCCCACCAAGGCAGTCACCCGCCCGTCGGCATAGAAGCCCAGTGCGCGCTTTTCGCTGGTGGCCTCGGCATGAAAATCTACCAGCACGATCTTCCCCGCCCCGTCCAATAACCGATCCAAGGCAGTAAAGGGATTATCCAGCGCATCCATAAAGGCATTGCCCTGCAGGTTGATAACGGTGACGGTATACGCCCCGCAATCGATATCTACCCGACCGTGACCGGGCACGCCCGACGGGTAATTGGCGGGACGCAAGATGCGTTCATGCTCTTCGAGCAGAGGATGCATTTGCTTCTTGCCGAAGATGTGGTTGCCGCCCGTCAGCACGTCAGCGCCCGCATCCAGTAAACTCTGTGCCGCCATGGGCATGACTCCATTAATAGCCGAAGCATTTTCGCAGTTGATGACCGTCAGGTCAATCCCGTGTTGCCGTTTGATCTTGGGCAGTAATCGCACCACACAGTCGCACCCGACCTTGCCGACCACATCGCCCACAAATAATATCTTCATGCCTTACTCCTTACCGCAGCACTGTTTGTACTTCTTGCCGCTGCCGCAGGGACAGGGATCGTTACGACCGACCTTGGCCGATTTCTTCACAGTGACCGTCTTTTTCTCGCCCTCGCCGTGGCTCTGTCCCGTCACCTTGCCCACCGCCTGACGCACAGCCATGCGCACACGGAAGATCATGCGTACCGTTTCATAACGGATATCGTCGATCATCTGGGCATACATATCGGCACCCTCGTTGCGATAGGCCACAACAGGCTGGACGTTGGCATAGGAGCGCAGGCTGATGCCCTGCTTGAGGTCATCCATGGCATCAATATGCTCGACCCATTTGCTGTCAACCGTATGGAGCAGGACCACCCGTTCCAGTTCCCGCATCTGCTCCGAGCCAAATTCCTCTTCACGGGCGGCAAATACCGCTTCCGCACGCTCGATGAGCATCTGCTCGACATCGGCAGGGGTCAATTTCCCTAATGCATCTTCATCAAACACCAGATCGTTGGGCGTTAAGAACTGTCCTAAAAATTCATGGCGCAGTCCGTCGATATTCCAGGTATCGGGCGTACCCACAAGGAAGCGGGCACAGGCATCGGCAATGACCGAATGAATCATGCCCATAATGCTCTCATTGATGTCCTCGCCGCCCAGCACCTTGCGCCGCTGCTCGTAAATGGTTTCGCGCTGTTTATTGATCACGTCGTCATACTCCAGCACATGTTTACGGCGCTCAAAGTTCATATCCTCAACCTTTTTCTGGGCATTCTCGATCATCGAGGTGAGCAGTTTATTTTCGATGGGCATGTCCTCGTCGATATTGAGGGTATTCATCATGGCGCGCATCCGATCGCCGCCGAACAGGCGCATCAAATCGTCTTCCAGCGACAAGAAGAAACGGGAATAACCCATATCACCCTGACGGCCAGCACGGCCGCGCAACTGGTTATCGATACGGCGGGACTCGTGCCGTTCGGTACCGAGGATGAACAAGCCGCCCGCCTCTACCACCGCCTTAGCCTCGGCGGTGCAGGCTTCTTTATGCTTATTATACAAGTCTTGATAGAGCCGACGGGCGTTGAGGATGGCCTCGTCATCGGTCTCGGCATGACCCGAAGCCTCATAGATCAGGTCTTCGGCAATACCCATGCCGCGCATATCCGACTTTGCCATATAATCGGGGTTGCCGCCCAAGCGAATATCGGTACCGCGCCCGGCCATGTTGGTGGCGATGGTGACTGCCCCGCTGCGACCCGCCTGTGCAATGATCTCAGCCTCTCGCTCATGGTACTTGGCATTGAGAATGTGGAACGGCACACCGCGCTTTTTGAGCATCCGCCCCAGCAGTTCCGACTTCTCAATCGAAATGGTACCCACCAGCACCGGCTGACGGCGCTCGTAACACTCAACGATCTGGTCGATGATGGCGTTGTATTTGCCCGCCATCGATTTATAGATCACGTCCTGCATATCTTCACGGATCATGGGGCGGTTGGTGGGAATCTCCACCACGTCCATGCCGTAGATCTGACGGAATTCCTCTTCCTCGGTCATAGCCGTACCCGTCATGCCCGACAGTTTATCGTACAAACGGAAGTAATTCTGGAAGGTGATGGTGGCCATCGTCTTGTTTTCTTTCTCGACAGTCACGCCCTCTTTGGCCTCGATGGCCTGATGCAAACCATTGGAATAGCGGCGGCCGAACATCAGTCGTCCGGTAAACTCGTCAACAATGATCACGCCGTCTTCCCGCACCACATAGTCCACATCCCTCTTCATAACACCATAGGCACGAATGGCCTGATTGACATGATGGAGCAATTCCGAATTGCTCCCGTCGGCCAGATTGGTGACCGAGAAGAACTTCTCAGCCTTGGCCATGCCGTTGGGGGTCAGAAACGCCGATTTGGCTTTCTCGTCCACCACGTAATCGGCTTCATATTCTTCGATGGGTTTCTTGGTGTCCTGTTCTAAGATGACCTCTTTTTTCATGGTACGCACCAAGGCATTGGCACGGGTATACAGATCGGTACTCTCCTCGCCCTGTCCCGAAATGATCAGCGGGGTACGCGCCTCGTCGATCAGAATCGAGTCCACCTCATCGACCACGGCAAAGGCATGACCGCGCTGGACCATCTTTTCTTGATACAATACCATGTTATCGCGCAGGTAATCGAAACCAAACTCGTTATTGGTACCGTAGGTAATGTCGCAGTTATAGGCATCCCGCTTTTCTTCGGGGGTCATGCCGTGCACCGACAAGCCGACCGTCAATCCCATATAGCGATAGATACGTCCCATCTCCTCGCTGTCACGGCGCGCCAGATAGTCGTTGACCGTCACCACGTGAACCCCCTTGCCTGCAAGGGCGTTGAGGTATACTGGCAGGGTAGCCACCAAGGTCTTACCCTCGCCCGTTTTCATTTCGGCGATCCGACCTTGATGCAGAACGATACCGCCGATCAACTGCACGTAAAACGGACGCATCCCCGTCACACGCTCGCTCGCCTCACGCATGGCGGCAAAAGCCTCGGGCAAGAGTTGGTCAAGCGTTTCGCCCTCAGCATATCTCTTTTTAAATTCCGCCGTCTTGCCCCGAAGCGCGGCATCCGACAGCGCCTTATATTCGTCAGCCAACGCCTCGATCGCATCGGCCATCGGCCGAATTTTCTTGAGTTCCCGCTGACTATAGGTTCCGAACATTTTTTCAAACAGTCCCATATTGTACTCCTTAACCGTATTTCTTTTATTATACAACTTTTTTCCTGCATATTCAATCCTAATTTGTTGACATCTCCCGACACATATCATAAAATAAATATACTATGCTAAGGAGAAGACTATGTTTCATATTGTACTGGTAGAACCCGAAATTCCGCAAAACACCGGCAACATTGCCCGCACCTGCGCCTGCACCGGCTCCACCCTGCATCTGGTACGCCCCTTAGGCTTTGCCATTGACGACCGCAAACTCAAACGGGCGGGGCTGGACTATTGGCATGCCCTCGATATTCGATATTATGACTCGCTGGCCGACTTTCTTGACCAGCATAAGAATGACGAGTTATTTTTCATGACCACCAAGGGTAAGCATATCCACAGCGATATCGCCTATCCCGATAATGCCTATCTGGTTTTCGGCAAAGAAACGGCAGGTCTGCCCGAAGAACTGCTGGCTCGGCATCCCGAGCGTTGCTGCCGAATTCCCATGGGCGGCGATCTGCGCTCCCTCAATTTATCCAATTCCGCCGCCATCGTGGTGTACGAAGCCTTGCGCCAGCACGGCTATCCCAATCTGAAAACGGAGGGGAAATTGCGCTGTGAGTAATCGCCTATGTGATCCGACCGTTATCCGCTCCATCATGAAGCGGTACGGTTTCTCGTTTGATAAATCATTAGGTCAGAACTTTTTAATCGACGATGCCGTCCCCGCCGCCATTGCCGAAAGTGCGGGGCTTGACGAGAATACCTGCGTGCTGGAAATCGGACCCGGTATCGGCACGCTGACCTATGAACTGTGCCTGCGCGCCAAAAAGGTACTGGCCATTGAATTGGATAAACGCTTAGCGCCCGTGCTGAACGAAACGATGGGACAATTCGATAATTTTTCTTTGCATCTGGGCGATGCCTTGAAGGTCGATCTGACCGCCCTGTGCCGCGAGCATTTCGGCGACGCTTCCTTCGTGGTCTGCGCCAATCTTCCTTATTATATTACCACCCCCATTATCATGCATCTGCTCGAGAGCGGCCTGCCCGCTCGGCAGATCACCGTCATGATCCAGCGCGAGGTGGCCGCCCGCTTTGACGCCGCGCCCGGCTCCCCCGATTACGGCGCCGTTACCGTGTCGGCCGATTACTATGCCGATACCACCCGCCATTTCGATGTGCCGCCCGAAGCTTTCATGCCCGCCCCCAAGGTCACCAGCACCGTCATCTCCTTTGCCCCCATTGCCCCGCCGGTGACACCGCAGGATCGTGAAAAAATGTTCCGCGTGATTAAAGCCGCCTTCGCCCAACGCCGCAAAACGCTCTGCAACACCCTGTCCAATACCATGGGGCTGCCCAAATCCCATGTCGCAACCGTCATTCAAGCATGCGGTTTTGATGAAAATGTGCGAGGAGAACGCCTCTCTCTTGCAGATTTCGCCCAAATTTCGGACAAAATATGAAATTTTAGCAAATAAAATGAATTTCTGAAAAATTTTACTTGCAAAATTGCATAGAATGTATTATACTACCATCAGTGCGAAATTTGAGTGGCTATAGGAGGCTATATCATATGACTACCAACACGAAAGTTCTGACCTGGCTGGACGAAATGACCAAGATGTGCCGTCCCGATCAGGTGGTCTGGATCGACGGTTCGAAGGAACAGCTCGACGCGCTGCGTAACGAGGCTTGCTCAACCGGCGAACTGATCAAACTCAACGAGGAAAAATATCCCGGTTGCTATCTGCACCGCACCGCCGTTAACGACGTGGCCCGTGTAGAGAACCGTACCTTTATCTGCACCCGCAAGGAGAGCGACTGCGGCCCCACCAACAACTGGATGGAACCCGCCAAGGCCTACGATCTGGCCTACGGTCTGTTCGAGGGCTCGATGGAAGGTCGTACCATGTACGTCATTCCCTATTCCATGGGTCCCGTCGGCTCCCCCTTCTCCAAGATCGGCATTGAGCTGACCGACTCGATCTATGTCGTGCTCAATATGCACATCATGACCCGCGTCGGCAAGCAGGTGATCGATGCTCTGGGCGACGGCGACTTCGTTAAGGGTCTGCACGCTCGCAAGGATATCGATGAGAACAACCGCTACATCATGCACTTCCCCGAGGACAATACCATCCTGTCGGTCAACTCCGGCTACGGCGGCAACGTTCTGCTGGGTAAAAAGTGCTTTGCTTTGCGCATTGCATCCAACCTCGCCCGTCAGGAGGGCTGGTTGGCGGAGCATATGCTCATCCTCGGTGTGGAGTATCCCGACGGTCATACGGAATACGTCTGCGCCGCTTTCCCCTCGGCCTGCGGTAAGACCAACCTCGCCATGCTCATCCCCCCCGAAGTATACAAGAAGCAAGGCTACAAGGTCTGGTGCGTGGGTGACGACATTGCTTGGCTTCGCCCCGGCAAGAACGGCCGTCTGTGGGCCATCAATCCCGAGTATGGCTTCTTCGGCGTAGCCCCCGGCACCAACGCCAAGTCCAACTACAACGCTCTGATGTCCACCAAGAAGGACACCATCTTCACCAACGTGGTTCACAACCTCGAGGATAATACCATCTGGTGGGAAGGTCTGGATAAGAACCCGCCTGCCAATGCGGTCGACTGGAAAGGCAATCCTTGGAACGGTGATATGGGTTATAAGGGCGCTCATCCCAACTCCCGCTTCACGGCTCCGACCTTGAATTGCCCCTCGCTCTCGAGCGAGTTTGAGAACCCCAACGGCGTGCCCATCTCGGCCATCGTCTTCGGCGGTCGCCGTGCCAAGACCACCCCGCTGGTCTATCAGTCCTTTGACTGGAACCACGGCGTATTCGTCGGTTCCACCATGGCCAGCGAAACCACCGCTGCCGCCGCCGGCGCTGTCGGTGTTGTCCGTCGCGATCCCATGGCTATGTTGCCTTTCTGCGGCTACCATATGGGCGACTACTTCCGGCATTGGCTGGAGGTAGGCTCGAAACTGACCAACCCGCCTAAGATCTTTAATGTCAACTGGTTCCGTCAGGATGCCGAAGGCAACTTTATGTGGCCGGGATTTGGCGACAACATGCGTGCCCTGATGTGGATCCTCGACCGTTGCAACGGCAAGGCCGATGCCACCAAGTCCGCCATCGGTTATATGCCCAAACCCGAAGACCTCAATGTTGAGGGACTCGACCTCGATGAAGCCACCCTCAAGGAACTGCTCACCATCGAGAAATCCCATTGGGAAGAAGAAACCGCCGGTATCGACGAGTTCTACGCTAAGTTCGACCGTCTGCCCGATGAACTGAAATCTCAACTGGCCGCCCTCAAAGAGCGAATTGCCAATCTGTAAAATGCTTAATCCCTCCCAATTTGGGAGGGATTTTTCTACGATTCGTAGAGTTTTTTCTTTTTTTGCCCCATTTTTCTCCGAATCAGATATCTCAAGCGTAGGTTGCATTGTCAAAAAATTATTTGTATAATGAAGAAAAGGAGGTCGGTTATGAATCAGAAACTTTTCGGAAAGACCATTACGCAGTTGCGTAAGCGCAATCATTTGACCCAGTCTAAGCTGGCCGAACTGCTCAATGTCAGCGACAAAGCCATCAGCAAATGGGAAACCGGATTGGGCTATCCTGAAATTACCCTACTTCCCAAACTGGCCGCTGTACTGGATGTCACCGTTGACTATCTTTTTTCGGGTGAACGCAAAGGCATTGCCATTGCCGGCAACATCATTGTAGATGTCATCAAAACGATTGACACCTATCCCCCGCTGGGCATGCTGGCCAATATTTCTCAAATCACTAAAGCCGTCGGCGGTTGCGTATCCAATACCA
Source organism: Eubacteriales bacterium (assembly GCA_045594545.1). Lineage (GTDB taxonomy): Bacteria > Bacillota > Clostridia > Oscillospirales > UMGS1783 > CAKSHC01. Next base: position 23,089 of record JAZNYQ010000005.1, read on the forward strand.
TTATTGATCTGGCAAAGATCGATCCTTCGTTATCCTTGCACGCCATGGGATGTGTGGGAGATGACGAGTACGGGCGCTTCATGCTTTCCCAATTCCAGCGCTACCGCATCCGTACCGAGGGTGTGCGCATTACCGAGAAAGCGCCGACCAGTTTTACCGATGTTATGAATCTACAGTCGGGCGAGCGTACCTTTTTCCACAGCCGTGGGGCCAACGCCCTGTTCTGTCCTGAGGATATTGACGTTTCCGCACTGTCTTGCAAGATCCTGCACGTTGGTTATATCCTGTTGCTCGACCAATTCGATGCCGACGATGCCGAGTACGGAACGGTTATGGCCCGCTTTTTACACCAGATCCAGCAGACGGGCATCAAAACCAGTATTGATGTGGTGTCGGATAACAGTGCCGACTACGCCGCAAAAATCATTCCCGTACTGCCCTATTGCGACTATGTGATCATCAATGAGATCGAATGTTGCCGCGCTTGGTCGATCCATCCCCGTTTGGATGACGGCTCTCTGAACATCGCCGCCCTACGTGAGGCTATGGAAAAGACCATGGCAGCAGGCGTAGGCGAAAAAGTCATCGTCCACGCCAAGGAAGCCGGTTTCTGTCTGGATCATGACGGAACCTTTACCGTCATTCCATCCCTGCAGATTCCCCCTCAGCAGATCAAAGGCAGTGTTGGAGCGGGTGATGCTTTCTGCGCCGGTTGTCTGTACGGCATCTACCATCAGATGAGCGACACCGAAATGCTGGAGTTTGCATCGACTGCCGCCGCCTGCAATCTGTTTAGTGAAAATTCGGTGGATGGGATGCGTTCCAAAGCGGAAATTTTAGATACCATGAAACAATATCAAAGGAGAACATTATGCTGGTAAATCTCAATGACGTCCTCAAAAAAGCACAGGCGGAACACTATGCCGTCGGTCTGTTCAACACCATCGACTCGGATAATGCACAAGCCGTTATCGAGGCGGCCGAGGAGATGCACTCTCCCGTCGTCATCGGCACCGCCGAGATCCTGCTCCCTTACGGTGAACTGAAACTGATCAGCCCCACCCTGTTGGATTTAGCCAAGAAAGCCTCGGTTCCCGTTGTTCTGCATTACGATCACGGTCTGACCTTCGAGCGTTGCATGGAAGCTCTGAAGTTGGGCTTTTCCAGTATTATGTATGACGGCTCGCTGGGCGATCCCGATCAAAATATGAAAGACACCGCGCAAATCGTCAAGATTGCCCATGCTTTCGGCGCCAGCGTAGAGGGCGAGATCGGCCATGTCGGACAGGCGGCCGACGGTGACGGATGCTACACCACCGTAGAAGAAGCGGTAGACTTTGCCTCGCGCACCGGCGTTGACGCGCTGGCCGTCGCCATCGGCACCGCTCACGGCAACTATAAGACCAAGCCGGTACTGGACATCGACCGTCTGCGCGCCATCCGTTCGGCTCTGGATACTCCGCTGGTTCTGCATGGCGGAAGCGGTTTGAGTGAGGAACAATTCCGTGCCACCATTGAGAGCGGCATCGCCAAGGTCAACATCTTTACCGAACTGTGCAATACGGGACAGGCCGCCTTTGTCAAAGCCACCAACGAGGGGCTGGACTATCTGGAAGCCCGTAACGCGAAAGTCAATGCCATCAAGGAAATTGTAAAAAAGAGAATGGCATTGTTCGGTTGCGCCGGAAAAGCATAAAAGGGCAAATGAAAACAGGAGGACAATATGAAACGTTCACAAATCAATGCCGCGCTTAAAGAATTAGAAGCCATGTGCGAAAAATACCATTGCTACCTCCCTCCTTTTTGCCACTTCACCCCCGAAGACTGGCAGACCAAGGGGCACGAATACGATGAAGTGCGTGACTGTATGCTCGGCTGGGATATTACCGACTTTGGTCAGGGTGATTTCGATAAGATCGGCTTTTCCCTTATCACCATTCGCAACGGTAACCGTACCATG
>JAZNYQ010000006.1:0-19094 GCA_045594545.1 Eubacteriales bacterium
CCCTCGACATGGTCGTCGGCGGGGAGGATCAAACGCTGACCTTTACCGTCCTACCCGAGGAGGCCGAGGTCGAATCCTTTACCTGGACCAGTTCCGACGAGGCGGTCGCCACCGTGGATGAGAACGGCACGGTGCACGCCGTAGGCGAGGGGAGTTGCTCCCTGCGCCTGACCCTGCATAACGGCATCTATACCGAAGCCACCGTCACCGTTTCCGAAGTACCCTATTTCGCCCCCGCCATCGCCTTTAACGAGAACGACGGGTGCACCTATATCGACGGCATCCTCATCGCCAACAAGTCCTATGCTCTGCCCGCAGGCTATGCCCCCGGCGGGATCCTGCCCACCGTCATGGAAGCGTGGAACGCCATGGTCGCCGCCGCTAAAAAAGACGGCATCTCGTTGTGGATCATCTCGGGCTACCGCTCCTATGAAACACAGGAGGCCGTCTATAACAACTATGTCGCCAACAACGGTCAGGCCGACGCCGATACCTACTCGGCCCGTCCCGGCCACTCGGAACACCAAACGGGTCTGGCCTTTGATATCAACCAGATCTCCTATTCCTTCGGCGAAACCCCCGCAGGAAAATGGGTCGCCGAGAACGCCGCCCAATACGGCTTCATCGTTCGCTACCCGCAGGAAAAACAACACATCACAGGGTATATCTACGAGCCGTGGCATCTGCGGTATCTGGGCACCGAACTGGCGATGGATGTTTATGAGAGCGGCTTGTGCTTAGAAGAATATCTGAATATCGATTCCGTCTATCGGGAATAAAAACGGAGGAGCATTACGGCTCCTCCATTTCTTTTTCACTGTAAATTTTCTTGATCCATTTGCCGCTTCTCAAACGGATCACACACCAGACCGCCTTTAGGATCTGATCGCACTTAAGTGCAAAATAAATCCAGAAGGCGGGCAGGTGAAAGACCAGTCCCGCCAAGATCCCCAACGGCAGAGCGGCCACCCACATGAAAATGTTATCGGCCAGCATCAGCATCTTGGTATCGCCGCCGCCTCGCAAGACCCCCTTGGTCATAATGCTGTTGGTGGCTTGGAAAACAATGATAATACTGATCGACCACATCAGTTCCCGCGCGATCGCCTGCGTCTGGGGCGACAGGTTATAGGCCGAAATGAGCGGCGCGCTGATGGCCGTAATGATGCCCGCCGCCACCAGTCCAAACAGAAAACCAATGCCTAAAAAAGCATAGCCTTGCCGAGAGGCCTTGTCCCGATCGCCCTCGCCGAGGGTATAGCCCGTCACAATGGCACCCGCCTGCGAAAACCCTTGGATCATCACCGAACTGAGTTGCTGCGCCACCGTCGTTACCGCATTGGCCGCCACAAACGACTCGCCCAGCCGCCCGATGACCATCGCCACCGAGTTGTTGCCCAGCGCCAGTATCCCGTCGCTGATCAGCACGGGAATGCTGATGCGGATGTATTCCTTCCACAGTTTCCCCACCGGTCGGAACAGATCCTTGATCCGAAACCCGATCTCGGTATCTTTTAAGAAAAGATAGCCGCAAATGATGGCAAACTCAAACACACGGGCGATCAAGGTGCCCAGCGCGGCGCCCGCCACACCCATGGCCGGCGCCCCCAACTTTCCGAAAATAAAGACCCAGTTGGCGCCGACATTGACAAACAACGCCCCGATCGAGGTATACAGCGGCATCTTTACCTGCCCCACGTTACGCAGTACGATGGTGCAGGTCAGCGACAACCCCAAGAAGAAATAACTGATGATCGAATACTTCAGATACTCTATACCCTCACGGATGATCGGCCACTCATCGGTGTAAATGCGCATGATCGGTTCGGGCAGAATGATAGTCGCCACACAGAAGATCACCGATAAGATCAGGCACAACCGCAACATGATCGCCACCGTCTTCTTAAGCGAACCGCCGTCTTTCATGCCGTAGTAGCGCGACACCATCACCGAGGCGCCCATCCCGATCCCCATACAGAAAATATGGAAGATATTGATAAACTGATTGGCCAGCGACACGGCCGACAACTGGGTTTCTCCCACCGCGCCGACCATAACCGTGTCCAGCATGTTCACGCCCGTAGTAATCAATCCCTGTAGGGCAATGGGAATGGCGATCGCCGCCACCCGCTTGTAAAAAGCGGCATCTTTTATGAATAATTTCATCGCCACGGCTTCTCCAGCGGCCCTGCAAACTCAGGCGCTACATGGCTTGCGTCATTTTTTAGGAAATATTCCCAGTTTCCGTCCTCATCAAAACGAATGCCATGCACACCCGTATTGCCGCTCCACGGCACTTCTCCCAGCTGATCTTCCGCCAAATGCAAAAGCCGCAAACCAATCGAGCGTATGACGTTGCCGTGGGTCGCCACCGCCACCGTCTTCCCTTTGTTCTCCTGCGCCAGTGCGAGGAAGGATGCCCATACCCGAGGGCCAAACTCGGTGATGCGGTCACCGTCGGGCGCGTAAAAAGCGTGCGCCTCGTCCAGCCATAAATGATACAGGTCGGACGGCAGGTCTTTCACATGCTCCCCGTCAAGGCTTCCGAAATCAAATTCGATAAACCGCTCATCCACGCTCACCGGTGCGCCGTTATAGCGGGCAATCGCCTCGGCCGTGGCACGGGTGCGGGACAGGGGAGAGGTGTATACCGCATCCAGCGGCACCGAGGCAAACCGCTCGGCCAGCCCGTCCAGTTGTCCCTTGCCCTTGTCGGTGATCGGGTAATCCACAACCCCCGACAGACGCCGTTCAATATTGGCGGTGCACTCACAATGCCGCACCAGATAAATCGTTGTCATAATATCCCTTCTTTTTCCACATAAAAAACTGCCAAACGGCAGTTTTTTATCTTTTTATTGCTCGTCCTCGATCAATTGTTTGATCTCAAAGAGTTCTTCTTCGGTTTCCTTTTTCTTTTTCTCGTCGAGGATCTTCAGCACGGCCACCGTTCCCACAACAGCCGCCGCTCCCGCCAGAAGCCCCAGTACAAATCCGTTAGATTTCGCCATTAGTAAACCTCCTTCAAATATAATCCGTTGGTATGTTCCGCCGATGATGCCAACCCGTCCAGACAATCCTCAATAATCGCCTGCGGCTGTGCCTCATCGGTAAAGTACAGCGTCATAAAATCAATGCCGAACTCGCCCTTGTCCACCGCCCATAGGGGACGGGAGTTGTAAAGGGTCTGATACTGCTTCTCGGTACAAACCATGGGAAACTCGATCCCCAGCCGATCGGTCAGCTCCGCCCCACCGTCACAATGGGCACAATCGTTTTTGGGACAGGCGCGAAACCGCATCAACGGCAATCGCCCGTAAAGTACCGCCCCGCGCGGCCGATCCCCGCCCAACGCACGAATGCGCGCACGGGACAACTCAAAGGAAACGGTCGCATCGGTCAGCCCCAGTTTCTCGTACTCCTGTAGGGCGGTTGTGTTGAGAATGTTCAGCCCCGCCCCGCCGTGCACGGTAAAGCCCATCTCTTTGGCCAGCACCAGCACACCGATGTTGTCTGCCTGCACGTCACGCAAGCCCTTTTTCTGTAAAAGGGCCAACCGCACCCGCAGTCTATCTTCATCATAACACAACGCCGGCAATTCCGCAACCGCCTGACCCTCAAAAAATCCGATCAACTCCGAATTTTTCTCCCATTCACCAAGCGGCAGTATGATCTTTTCGGCATATTCACTGCCCGCGATCTGCTCAGCACGGGCAAACCGCAACCGAATCTGCGGCCGTCTGACCTTTGCGTCTTCACTTATCGTCGGCATTTCTCCGCACGCAATCGGTCGAACCTCTCTCCGATGCGCCGCGATCTTTTCTACGGCTAAGCGCCGCATCTCGTTTAGTTTCGAGGCGGGCAACACTCGGTCGGTATTGTAGAAAGAAAACTTTCGCAAATAGTAGGGCGTTCCGCCCAGTTTGGCCATGGCCGCCCGCGCCCGCACCTCGTCGGTCGGCGCCGTGCGTGCCGCTTCGGTCTCCTGCTGTGCGGTAACGGTAAATCCCTCACACTCGGCGGTCAACAGGCCCGCCGACAGATCCAGTTTCATCTCAATGGGAATACGGGGCACCTCTTTGCGGTATAACTGCGCTAAGTCATCCAGCACACCGCCCGCCGCCGTCACATCCTCTTTGCGGCGAATCCCAAACATATCCAAGGTGCGCCGCCCCTCAAGATAACCGTTGGTAAATCCCGAGCGGGAAAATACCGCCTGTAAGGTATCCATATCGGGCTCCTGCCCGTCACGGGCCTGACGGCAGGCCGTCACCGCCGCCGCCACATATTCGGGGCGCTTCATCCGCCCCTCGATCTTAACCGACGCCACCCCGATTTCTTCCAACTGCAAAAGATGGGGAATGGCCGACAAGTCCTTGAGGGATAAGGCATGCTCCCGTCCGTTACACCGGAAATTGAGTCGGCAGGGCTGGGCACACAAACCACGGTTGCCCGACCGCTGTCCAAGCAGCGAGGACAGATAACACATCCCCGAGGCCGACATACACAGCGCCCCGTGAATGAATACTTCCACCTCTAATGCGGTGTTCTTGACAATATATGCGATTTCATCTAAGGTCAATTCCCGCGCTAACACCACACGGGAAAAGCCGAGTGTTTCCAAGGCGCGCACCCCCGACAGGTTGTGCACCGTCATCTGGGTCGAGGCGTGCAAGGGCAGGGTAGGGGCGCACGCGCGCACCATGGCGGCCACAGCCAAGTCCTGCACGATCACCGCATCCGCGCCCACCGCGCAAATGCTCCGCAGGGCATCGTACAACGCCGCCCGCTCCTCGTCTTTAATAAGAGTATTGAGCGCCACATGAACGTTCACGCCCCGCTCGTGGCAATCGGCCACCGCCTGCGCCAACTGTTCACGGTTAAAATTGGCCGCTGCACCCCGAGCCGAAAACTGCTCCAGCCCCAAGTACACGGCATCGGCACCGGCACGCAGCGCCGTCGTCAGCGACTCATAACTTCCCGCAGGGGCCAAGATCTCCATGCGCCCACTCCTTTCCTTATCGATACTCCTCCAAAACCTGCAAAAGCAGAGCCGGATCATCGGTCATAATACAATCGCAACCCAGATCGATCAGCCGCCGCATCTCGTCGGCCTCGTTGATGGTCCAGTACTGCACCGCTATGTTGCGCCGATGGGCACGGTCAATGATCGTCGGTTTATCCAATTTCAGCGTGATCCCCAAATCATAACTCATGGGAATCTGCAAGCAGGCAAAATCACTTTGATTAAAAAGATTGACCCCCAAAAACTGGGTCAGAATAAAGCCCGCCGCCGTACCCGTGGGTGCCCCTCGCATCAGAGTCGGGTAGTTGTCCCTCAATTCCTGCTCGATCTCGTCATGAAAGGTCCCCACCACGATATTGTCGGCATACATGGGGTACGCCTGCAGGGTGTCATAGAGAATACGGCAAGCCTCGCGCCCCCGCTCTCCCTCATCTTTAATTTCCACAATGAATAACAGGTCGGGGTGGCTCTCGTAAAACTCGGCAAACAGTTGGTCCGCCGTCGCCATCTGCAACCCCAGCGCCATCGGATCTTCCGCATCCTTGTACGGACGGTTGCCCGCCTTGTCGGTAAAGTAATACCCGAAATTATACTGCTGCAGTTGCGCCAGCGTCATATCGGCAATGTTGTGCCGCTTCTCCTTGGCCTGCGAAAGCGGAATATCCCCATTGATGTTGCAGGTCTCGTCAATATAGGCGTCGTGGTTATAAACCAAATACCCATCCTTGGTTAGGTACAGATCACTCTCCAGAACGTCCACGCCCATCGCCACCGCCTCACGGAACGCCAGCATGGTGTTTTCGGGGTTGTTGATGGCACCCCCACGATGAGCCGCCACCATCGGCAACTCTCCTTCCGCCACCACAAACGGGTTGCTCTCCACGTTCTTGGTCGGCGGAATGACGTTGACCACCACAAAAAACAGCACTACAAAAACAAGAATTATTCCTATTATTTTATGTTTTTTCATGTACAACCTCAAAACTCAAAAAATACGGGACGTTCAAAATTGGCCTTATTGGGGGCGTGCAAAGAAATCATGCGTTTGCCGCTCAGATCGGTAAAGAGCATGGCATGACCGCCGTCAAAGTCATAACGGCTGCCGCTGTGCGTCCACGGTCCGAGTACCGAATCGGCCTGCGCATCCAGCACGGCATATTTGCCCTTGGCCACGCTCGACCATATCATATTCAATTTACCGTCCTGCTCATAGAGGAACGGGCCATCGGTCACATAATTGCCGTCCCACCCGGTCACGTCGGGGTTGTCCGAACCATGGAACAGCAGAACCGGCTCCCCGATCGGATGGGTCAGATCCTCACTCATCTCCATAACGCAGATCTCTCCATCCTTAACCTGCTTCCATTCGTGGCAGAACACCATATAGGGCTTGCCGTTCTCCACCCAAAGGGTGCCGTCCAAACACTCCCAATCCATCGGCGTACGGGCGGTATCGGCCAGCGGCACAAAGTCCCCGTCGGGCGTGTCACACACAAAAATCTGGGTCGCACGATGCATGCCCTCCGCCTTGCACGAGCCAAACAGATAATAGCGATCGCGGTAATAGTAAACCTCAGGCGCCCAAAAATCGAACTGCCCCCAGAAACCGAGTTTCTCGGCATCCACCACCACTTTCGGCTCGGAAAAATTCTCCAGATCTTCCGTCACGTACACCGAAAAGGTGTGTCCGGCGCGCAACGACCCTTCCTCCAGCTCGGTCGTTCCGTACATGTAATAGCACCCCTTCTCCGCATCGGGCAAAATAAAGGGATCCCGAATCCGAATCTCTTCTCTCTTCAACATATCTCTTACCTCTCTTTGCTTTTGGAGTTTGACTTTGCTGTTTTTATTGAAGCGGTTAGTACTTTTCGTATTTTACTGCATCTACCGTGCAGTCTCTCATACTCTTCATCGGTAATAATGGCTGTTTCTCTAAAAATGCCAAGCCAGTAATCCGTTTCATAGCATTCTTTGAGTGCAATTTGAAGTTTGTTGATAAAATCTGCTCGACTTGCGGCGTAGTTTGCTTCATGAATATTTGCTCCTTCATGCGCCAACGGCGCAATTCATGCAAAATTCTGCAATTCATGAGCGCCTTGCGCTCAATTCATGCGCGGCGGCGCCATTCATTTTTCTTTTCGTATCATGCACGCAACCACTTCTACATGCGGTGTATTCGGGAACAAATCCACCGGCTGACAAGCCGTAACTTCATACCCGTTGGCGGTAAAAATCGCACAGTCCCGCGCCAGCGTTTCCGGCCCACAGGACACATACACGATACGCTGCGGCTTGGCGGTCAGCACCGCTTGACGCGCATCCTCGGTCAACCCACTGCGCGGCGGGTCAACAATGACCGTATCAAAGGTCACACCCTCACTCAGCCAACCTTGCATTGCCGCGCCCGCCTCGGCCGCTGCAAACTCAGCCTCCAAGTCGTTATCCTGTGCATTTCTCTTGGCATCTTCAATGGCGGCGGCGCTGATCTCGGCGCCGTATACCTTGCCCGCATGACGGGCGGCGGCTAATGTGATCGAACCCACGCCACAGCACAGATCGGCCACCGTCTGCTCCTTGGTCAGTTGAGCCATGGCCAGCGCCTCTTTGTATAGAATCTCGGCCGCCTCATGATTGACCTGCATAAAAGCGGCCGGCGACACCGTCAGATCTACCCCTGCCAGTGTTTCCGAGATCCCCGCCTTGCCCCACAATATGTCGGCCTTGTGCGGATTGCGCTCGGTTGCGTGCGCCAAACAGGTCAGCCCCGCATCGGCCAGCGCTTGGGTAAACTGCCCGATATGCGGCAACGCCCCGTCACCCGTAATCAGAAGCAGCGAAATCTCCCCCGACGAGCCAATGCGGAAAGCGGCTCGGGAAAGCAGCCCCTCTTTGGTGGCCGATCGATATAGGCGGGCGGCGGTGCGCTGCGCCCAAGTCTCGGTCATCGCAATAAAGGGCTCCAGCCGCGGATCGTAACTGTTACAACCCTTGCGCGGCAGGACCTGATGGCTGTTTTCAGGAAGCACTCCTAAAATCACCTTGCCATCCACCCGACCAAAGTGCAAGGTGACCTTGTTGCGGTACTCGGCCGTCTTGGGCGAAGGAATAACGGGCATAGGTTCCACCTGCAATTTCCCGATGCGGGAAAAGGCGGCACGCACCCGCCCCTGCTTATATTCCAGTTGCTTGTCGTAGGATAAGCCGCTCCAGACACACCCACCGCAGTTCTCCTGCCCGCAAGAGCAGGGCACACGGGCCGCCGTCGGCGTTTTGATCTCTTGGGTGACCGCCTCCCAGAAACGGGGCGTGCGTTTGGTAATACGGGCGATGACCACATCGCCGGGTAATGCGCCGGTAACAAAGACTACGACGCCGTCGGCACGAGCCACACCGCGGCCGTCGTGAGTAGTGGCAATAATGCTAAGCTCGATGGTTTCCATGATTCCTCCGTTTTGAAAAAGGGGCGCAACCGCGAGGCTGCGTCCCCTGGGTATTTGCAATTCCTGCCGATCAGCCTTGGTTACGCACCACACGGCGCGCCTGCTGGATCAGCGATAAGTTTTTGTCATAATGTTCCTCGGCCTGTGCCAGTACCGCATCGGCGAACTCAACCGCACTGCGCTTGATACGCTCGGCATCGGCTTCGGCCGTAGACCGCAGTTCCTCGGCATACTTGCGGGCCTGCAAAATAATGTCCTGCTCATTTAAGATCTGCTCGCTCTGCACGCGCGCCTTGGAGAGCATCGCCTCGGCATCGGTGCGGGCCTTGAGCAAGATCTTCTCCCGCTCGTCAAGCAGATTGCGGGCACGGGAGATCTCGGTCGGATAATGGGTATGTAAACCTTGGGAAATGCGAACCATCTCCTCACGGTCAAGCACCACCTTACCGCTGCTCAGCGGCACCCGCCATGCCTCCTCCAATACATTGTCCAGATCCTGCATCAGTTTCTCAAAATCGTTCATTGGGTAACCCCCTGTCTGTATTTGGCTGTGATCCGTTTCTCTACACAAGCCGGAACGAATCGGGACATATCGCCCCCGTGCGCCGCCATCTCACGCACCACGCTGGAAGACAGATACATATGCTCAGGCGAAGTGGTCAGAAATATCGTTTCCACCTCGGCATTGATCTCTTTGTTAAATAACGCCATCTGAAATTCATAGTCAAAGTCAGACACCGCCCGCAGACCCTTTACAATAGCGGTCGCGCCGATCTTTTTAGCATAATCTACCAATAACCCGTCAAAAGAAGAGGCCGATACGTTGGGCAGATCCCCAATGCTGTCGCGGATCATCTCCACGCGCTCCTCCACCGAAAAAACACACCTTTTCGACGAGTTCTGGAGTACCGCCACCTCAACGTGATCAAACAACTTGGCCGCCCGCCGAATGATATCCAAATGCCCGTTGGTGATCGGATCAAACGAGCCGGGACATATCGCTATTCTCATTTTTCATCCTCGCTTTCATAGCGGTATATGTGCAACAGAACGTGCCCGTACTTGCGCGGCTTGTCCACAAAGGACCCCACCCGCTCGGGCAACTCCACGCCCCGCTCCGCCTCGCAGATCACTGTCGATCCCTCGTGCAGATAGGGCAACAAAAAGGAAAGTGCCGCCTCATACAGCCCCGCCTCAAACGGCGGGTCGATATACGCCACATCGATCCGCGGCGTCGGATAGAGCGTCGCCAACCGCGAATAGGGCGCGTTGTAAGCCTTGACCTGACGGGGCATATCCATCTTCTCTAAATTTTTCGAGAGCGTCACAAAGGCCTGACGGTCGGGCTCAAAACAGTACACCAGATCGGCACCCCGCGAAAGAGCTTCACACGCCATCTGCCCGCTCCCCGAAAACATATCCAAAAATACACCGCCGGGAATATCAAATTGAACCATATTAAAGGCCGCCTCTTTGACCTGATCCATCGTCGGCCGCACCTGTTTCCCAACAGGCGAGAGCAGATGTAGGCCACGGCGGGAACCGGAAATAATGCGCATACCGTTTCCTTTCGGGTTATTTCTTATATTATATCACAAACTCTTCACTTGTGAAGAAGTTTTTTCACTGAATTCTGTATTTTTCCACCCGTTCCCGATCGGGCGTCACATAAAGCGTCGTCTGATGGGTATAGGTCACCATGCCGGGCCCCGCGCCCGCCATCTTTTTTACGTAGCGCGCCCGTGTCATGTCCACCGCCGTCTTGCCCGCCTGTTCACCCGCACAGTATAGCGCGGCCACCTCGGCGGCAAAAGTAATCACCTCGGGCGAGGGCTCCTCATCCCGTATGATCACGTGCGACCCCGCCACATCCAAGCCGTGCAACCACCACTCATTCTTCTGCGCCGTGTGATGGGTCAACTGCTCATTTTGCAGGTTGTTCTTGCCCGCCAAAATCTCGATCCCGTCAAAACGGAACCGATGCGGTTTCGCCTTCCGGGCTTTGATCTTCTTGCCTTGTCGGTGCAGATAACCACCCTCGGTCAATTCCTCTCGGATCTCGGCCACCTCCGCCCCCGTCTCGGCACGGGACAAAGCATCCAACACACTCTCCAAATAGGCCATCTCCTTGGCGCCCTTTTCCATCTCTACCGCCAAATATTCCATGGCCGTCTTAGCCTTGCGATAAATTTTATAATAGCGCTGGGCATTGGCCGCCGCCGAGAGATCCTTATCCAACGGAATCACCAGTTCGGGACAACCCTCCCGACCGTAGTCAACCGCCGTCACCTGCGTATCGCCCTCACGGATGCGGTAAATGTTGGCCGTAATGCCGTCACCCCACGCCCGATATTTCTCTTTTTCCCGATTTTCAATAACTTCGCCTTGTTGCGCCGTCAGTTTGCGGCTCAGCCGCGCCATGTGGGTCTGTACCGTCTTTTTCAGGTCAGCCCCCCGCGCCTGCACCACCGCTTCCCGCGCACGCCCTGCAAAATACTCGTCCAATAACGCACCCGCCGACGCGTATACCGCCTTTTGCGCATACCCGCCGTATTGAGCAATATCCACCAAGGAAAATTCAAACCATCCCTTGGTCGCATCCCGCAAAGCCACAAAACAAGAATTATTATCAATTTCACTTCGAAGCCAATCAATACCGGCCATCAATGGCTCGGCATCCACCGCATCGGCCCGCACGTCGGCGGCATATCCCGCCCGCACGGCAATCTCGCGCGCCAGCAGGGGAGAGAGCCCTGAAATGAGGGAAAGCAGAACCTGTTTGACCGCTCCGCCCCGCACCAACGCCTCTCGCAAAGCGGGAATCGTCACATCCTTAAGTAACATCTTGTCCTGCGCTTGAGGAAATTCGTACCGTCCCCCCGGCAAAATGGGGCGTTCCGCCGACATCGACAGATCCACCCGCCGCAGCGCATCAAGGATCCGTCCGTTCTCGGTCAGTATCACATTGGCGCACCGCCCCATAAATTCGGCAATCAAACAACGGGTCACCGCATCGCCCATCTCATTGGTCGCGTCAAATTCCAGCACCGCCAGGCGGTCCTGTCCCATCTGCCTGACCGCCCTCAGCCGAGCCCCCGCCAACGCCTTGCGCAGCAACATACAAAAAGCAGGCGCTTGCGGCGGATTGTCAGGTCGGGTCTCGGTCAGATGCATCCGGGGCGCCGACGGATCGGCGCAGACAAGCAACCGTCCCGTAAAGGACGGCCCTCGCAATACCAATATTAACTCGGTCGGCGTCGGCTGATATACCTTGTCTACCTTCGCCCCAATGGCCGGCTCAAGGGTGCGACAAACCGCCGATAAAAAGATTCCGTCAAAGGGCATACCGTTCTCCTTTAGAAGATGCCGATCACATCGGTATGTTCTGCCCGATGCAGAGCCAATGCCGGAAAGGCGGCGGCGACCGCCTGCATCAGCGGCTCGATCACCACGTTCTCGGTGGGGAAGTGCCCCGCATCAATCAGAGTTAGCCCCAACCGCTGTGCCAACTGAAAATCGTGATACCGACAGTCGGCCGTCACATAAGCATCGGCACACCTTGCCGCTTCCTCAATATAATCCCGTCCGCTGCCGCCCATCACGGCCACTCGCGTAATGGGGCGCTCTCCGCATACGGCACGCACAAAGGGGGTGTCCAGCGCCGCCTTGACCGTGCGGCAAAAATCTTCGGGCGCCGCTTCTTTCACGTCACCCACACGCCCGAACATCAAATCTTCCTGCTCTTCTACCGCAAAGATCGGCTGCGGATCTTGCAACCTAACGGCCGCCGCCAGCGCATCGCCGACCCCGCCGCGGGAAATATCCAGATTGGTGTGCATACTAATGGCGGCAATCCCCGCCTTACACAACCGCCACACCCGCGCATCCGATTGCGGCGTCACCTGCCGCAGCCCCTCACGAATGAGCGGATGATGCGCCACGATCACCTGCGCATCCAACCGCTCGGCCTGCTCGATGACCGCATCGGTAATATCCAACGCAAACAGAACCCGCGAGATCTCGGCATCGGGATCGCCGCACATCAAACCCGTGTTGTCCCATTGGCATTGATTGGCCTTGGGATAGGTATCATATAAAAATTGTTCCAGTTGTCCTACCGTCATACTCGTTTCTCCAACTCCCGTATCCGCTTTTCCAAGTCCGACGTGTCCCGTCCCGCCTGCGCCTCATTCTCTCGGCGCATCCGCAACCGATCCAGCCGCCGCTGCACATACTCCCGTCCGACTGCAGAATCAGTAAACATTCCTACTTCTATGTCGCCCTCGCTGTACGGCACACTCTGTCCCCGCCGCACATCCAGGATCACATAGATCATTTTCCCTTCCCGCACATAGGTTTCCCTCTCAATGGTAAACCCGTTCTCCACCAGATAGCGGCGCAGTTGTGCCGCCTTGGTCATGGGTTGCAGGAGCAGTTGCGTATGTAGGGAAATATCCGAACGGGATATAATATCGGCGATCATCAACCCGCCCATGCCGGCGATCACGATGGTGTCGCAATCGGCACAAACGGCAGGAATGCCGTCGCATAACACCCGCTCAATTTTATCCGACAGATCGGCGGCGGCTATCGTACGCCCCGCGCTCTCCAGCGGCCCCTTTTTGATGTCACAGGCATACCCGCCCGTGCATTTCCCGCTTTGCACCAGCGCAACGGGCAAAAGGGCGTGGTCGGTACCGATATCGGCAACCGTCCCGCCCTTTACCCAATCAAAAATGGCGCCCAGCCGGTTTCCCAGTTGTGACATTACTCTGCCTTGCCGGCCAGATACTCGTTGATCTTATTTACCAGCATATCGGCATCGGTGCCGTGAACGGCGCAGGCTTCTTCCACCGTCTCCCCGCGAGCCGCCGAGCAGCCCAGACAATGCATGCCAATGGCAAAAAAGAAGGGGGCAACGTTGGGATCCAGCTCCAGCACGTCGGCAATGATCATATCTTTGGTAACTTGTTTCATAGGATATACCTCCCTTTATTTTCTAATTTTATTATACCTGCCCCGCCGCCGATATGCAAGGATTTTTCTCAAATTCTTGGTATGGCAAAGACCTTTGTTAACTTGTCGAAAAATACTTGAAAAAATTACCGAATTCATATACAATAAAGAAAAAACATATAAGGAGAGTTCTCATGAGCAAGAAGATCGCTTTTGTTACCGGTGCTTCCAATGTTACCGGTAAGGCCATTGCCTTAGAAATGGCAAAGGCCGGTTATAATGTTATCGGGTTTACCTACGCCGGCAACGAAGACGGCGCCAAGAAGACCAAGGCCGAACTGGAGGCCCTCGGCGCACAGGCCGCCTATTATAAAATGGATACCCGCAATATCGAGGAATCCATGGCTACCCTCAACAAATTCACCGAGGAATACGGCGCTCTCGATGCCATGATCAATAACGTCGGCGTCACCACCACTTGGAAATTTCTCGACGTTACCGTTGACGATTTTGACTGGATCAGCGAAGTCAACATCCGCGGCACCTATTTCATGACACAGGCCGCCGCCAAGAACATGATCGCCAATAAAAAGAAGGGCTTTATCGTGAACATTTCTTCGGTTCACGCCATCGGCACCTTCCCCAGCCACTCGGTCTATGCCACCACCCGTGCCGCCGTTTCCCGCATGACCCGCTCGATCGCACTGGAACTGGCCCCCTACGGCATTACCGTCAACGCTTTCGCTCCCGGCTATGTCGATATGACCTCGGCTCCCAAGTTTGCCGATCCCGAGAAGAAAGCGCGCGAAATTGAAATGCAGAAGAGAGCCGCTAAATATATGCCCACCCGCCGCTGGCAGAAGCCGCAGGAGATCGGCGAGTGCGTAGCCTTCATGTGCTCCGAGTCGGCCCGCTTTATTGTCGGCCAGACCATCTTCGCCGAAGGCGGCGTCACCATCCCCATGGGCTCGGCCCCCTATTGGCCCGACTCCATCGGCCTGAACAACGACCTCGACTAACCGATAACATAAAATCCCTCCGGAAGTTCCGGAGGGATTTTTTTACCATTCTTCAATGCCTTCCATGGTCGATATCAGTTCCGTCGAATCCTGAACCGTTATCTCCTCGGGCATGTGCAGTTGATAAACGTGAAGTGTAGGAGCCGTATAGATTTTCATTTTCATACTCCTGTTCTTGTGTACTGATAGGTACGGGTCGCATCGGCCGTCGGAACCACCGACACTCCGGTAGAAGACACCACCTGCGGGGTAGAAGTAATCACTATGATGTCCCCGTCTATCGCATCAAAGCCCATGACCGTCAGCGTGATCGCCCAGTTGCCGGTGCTCTCCAGCTTCTTTGCCGCATACAAGCTCAGCGTTTCGGCGGTAAATACGTAGGTCTTGTTTACCTTCTCCTCACCGTCTACCGTTACCGCCAGCTGTGTCTGCAGGGCGATGTCGGCATTGGCTGCGTCCTTCAGAAGTTCATAGGCTCGATCCGCCAGATCCACCTGGAAGCCAAACTTGTAACGGTTGCTGTTCTCTCCCGCTTTCTGTAAGTGCGTCGTCTGCGCCGTAAAGAACCGATAACATCCGTTAGCGCTGTCATACAGCGGCAACATGGCGTTGTTTTCTACGATCTGCAGATAATAGGTTTCATTCGCGGCATCGTTCTTGGCGATCTTAATGCCGCCTTTGCCCTCGGTAGCATCGATAATCATGCTGGCAGAGGTAACGGCCGAAACCTGCGCCGCCGTCACGGTGTAGCCGTTGAGATCCAATGTCGTATCGATCGGAATCACCAGTTGCGCCACCGTATAATCCTGCGTCAGCACAACCTTATCCTGATCGTTGAGCGCGGTCTGCAAACTGTCAAATTTCAACGAGCCGGTACCGTAGTGCGCCGTAACCGTGCGGTAATACTGCTCCGCCAAGGCCGCCGATCCCGCTACACTCAGATGAATCTTGTCACTGCACAACCCCGCTTCGCCTAAGGCATCCACCGCAGTGAAATTATCGTTGAATACGATCTTTGTGCCCTGTGCCGCCAGATTAACTACCATATCTTCAAGCAATCCGTTGTAGGTGCTGACCATGGTCTGTTTCAGTTCTACATTTTCACCCTCAGCCCGAGGCGTCAGCGACGAGCAGACAATGGTGCCCTGCTCACCCAGATAAGAATCGATGGTATCAAGGAATATCTCATAGCGATCGATCTGCGCCGCCAGATCCCCTTCTGCCGTCGTGCCGGCATGGATCATGCGCGTCAGATCGTTGGTGCCCAGCATCAGCAGTACCACGTCGGGGGCATACTTGGTGCAAAGCCCGTCAATGAGCGCATCCACACCGGGATGCCCCGCCTCGCCCCAGATATCGGTCACTACATAACCGGGGAATCCGGCATGGCGAAGCAAACGGGTCTCGGACAGAGTCGTCGTCGCCGTCACTTCACTGCCGACAAAAACGACCCGTCCCCAATACTCGGTCAGCGCCTGCGACAACTGCGCGCGGTAACTGACCTTCAATTCCGACGATGCCAGATCCTGATTCACACCGTAGGTGATCGAATCACCCAACGGCATGACCCGCAAGGGACGAACCTCGCCCCGCTTGGTCAGATACCAGCCGCTCGCAATATCCTGCGAATCGACACCCAACCGCGTCAACGCGATGTCAGCCTCCTCGCCCTCATCGCTGTCGGCCAGCACCATCTTGCCGCCGACAACCAGTTGATATCTCTCGTTATCGCACCGAACCAGCAAGACCTTGCAGGGATAATCGGACAATACGGGAGTGGCCCCCGTCAGATCCAGATACTGTCCCTCTCCGTCGGTCAGTACATACATGTTGACCCCGTCGATCTTCTCCAGATACCATTCATCCACCGCACCAACCGCTAAGGCCCGTCCGGTATCGGTATTCATAAAATGATAGGGAAGAGCCGAATCCATCTCATCCGAGAAATCCTCTCCGTGATCAATCGTTTCATCCTGCCACGGATCAAGCAGTGCCTGCGCCGGCGTCACCAGATCGCATCCGTACACGTCCTTCATGGCAGAAGCGGCCAATACGATCATGGCCTGATTCGTCGCATCAAGCGCATCGGCAAAGGTGATCTTCCATTGCCCGTCATACTCGGCACCCGACACCGACTCGGCCGCTACGGCCGCCTTCTCGGCTACCGTAATGCCGCTGATATCGTTAAGTGCCACCGGTCGGCTAAAGTCTACCAGCACCACCGCGTCATCCACCATCTGCGCACCCACCACCTTGGTGGTCGCGCCTACAAAGGTAATCGGCTGCCAGGCAATGTCCACACTGCCCGCCTGTCGGTTGGCGGCAATCGGCAAGCCGTTTTTATCGGTACCCACCGTCGGGCTGACCGAGCAGTTACCCAGATCGGCCGTCTTGTTGTACTCGACAATGCGGATGCCCGCATTGGTGGGAATGCTGTCGTAACTGCCTAAATTGAATGCCATCTGAATGGTCGTGCCGTAGGTCTTGCCATTATATTCCTCGCCATCCACATACACGATGTCGGTCTTGGGCTGGAACTGATAATGTCCGGCCGCATTGGCGTCGGGGTTATAATCCCAGGTCATACGGAATCCGCCCGCCACATCGTCCAGATTCACAGGCGCCGAAAAGGTCAGCGTCACCAGCCCCGAAGCGGGATCGGACACTTCCGCCTTCACAAACTGTGTCAAAGACCGAATCGCTGTCGCCTGCTTCCATGCAATATTATTTGTGCCGTCCTTATGTGTACCAAGCACGGCCCGTCCGTCAATACCCACGATATTAGACTTAGAAATCAATCCGTTATCTCCGTCGCCGCCTGTGTATTCAATCAGACGTACGCCGGTAGTCGCATCCGGAACATAGCCGTACAACTCGCCGTCAATCTTAGCCGATGCATGCTTAAAATCGATCCGTACCGTCTTAGAATAGAGGGATCCATCCACTTCAGTCACATCTCCGATATACGAGATGGATCGCGGCAGATATTGCGGGGCGGCTCCCGCATAACTGCGGCAGCATCGAATCGCATTATTCAGATTGGCAAAAGTAACCGGCGCAGAAAAGGTAAGGGTTGCCAACCATCCGTCAAATTGTACGTCATCCAGCGTGATCGGTCGATGCAAATCGGCCCATGCTACATCATAGTTTCCGTCAAGATACTGCGCTTTGACCGGATTACCGCTGATACCAACGATCGTCTCGGTATCCAACACCCCGTTATTTGGGTTCTTCTTGGAATAACTCTCCAAAAGGCGAACACCGGCTGTACCGCTGGGAACGGTACCGTTGGTAACCGTAAATTGTAATCGCAACACATCGGAATAGGTCTTATCCCCCTGTGTCTGCGGATTCAGGTAGATGCTGCTGTCCGTGTTATGCTCCCAGTACTGCCACCACGTCGAGCCTTCGGCATTTTGTGCATACTTGCTGCATAACTTAGCTATACAACTCGATGTCCATGCCACGTGTACCGGCTCCGAGAAGTGCAGATCCACGGTAACCTTTGTCGATGTGCGGTCAATCTCATATGCCGCATCAAAGGTAACATATTCAGCATCTGCCGCCGACACCGACAGAGGAATCGCGGCCACCAACATGGCCATGATCAGGATCCATGCGAAACATTTTTTCATAGCGCAAAAAACTCCTTTCTTTATTATAATTCCACTATATCAGCCAAAAGGATTTTTCTGCCATAGAAATAAGAGTGGTGAATATGGACAAAAAATAGAGCCTATCACACGATAGGCTCTTTCTTTTCGGTTTCGGTCAGGATTTCCTGAACCTGTTCGGATACCGGTCCGGGATGGTCGGTCACCAGTTGCTTGCTTTCCTTTTCTACGTAGGTCATGCCCTCAACCTCTTTTTTCAGGTCTTTCATCACGTCGGCATAGATGCGGGCATACTCATCGTCTTCCTCTTTGTCTTCCGGTTCCATGCGTTTCTCCTGCAGTTCGTCCAGCAACGAAGCCACGTCCTTGGTCACCGACATATCGGGCATCTCGGGCGACCCGTAGGGCGCCTTGTCCTTGACCTGCGCAATGCGGTCAAAGATCTCATTCTTTTTCTGCTCCACCGCATCGGCTACCGCCGCCTGCGTGGCCGCACGAAGCTCGGCGCTCTCCCGCGTCTGCTCCTGCACCAGCTCATCTACCGCAATGGCCTTGTCTTCCACCAACTGCTGTACCTGCTGGGCGCCGGCCGCCGCCGTCTCCAAAAGGACATCGGCTACCTTTTTAAATTCACTCACTTCACGATTTTCTGTGGTTTCCATAAGTTCTCCCCGTCGAGACGTTTCTTATTTGTCCCTATTATAGCAGATTTTCCCTCAACTTGCAACCCCAAAAGTTCTTGTGCCCCGCCACCCCCTTGTGCTATACTGAAACCATGGAACCATTATGTACCCTCTGCCCCCGTCGTTGCGGGACAGACCGATCCAAAACCAAAGGCCTCTGCGGCGCCCCCGATACCCTGTTGCTGGCGCGCGCCGCCCTGCATCATTGGGAAGAACCCTGCCTCTCGGGACGGCAGGGTAGCGGCGCTGTCTTTTTTTGCGGTTGCAATATGGGCTGTGCCTTCTGCCAAAATTATGATATCTCCCAAACCCCCACAGGCAAACCCGTTACCCCCGCCCGCCTGCAGGAGATTTTC
>JAZNYQ010000007.1:0-16793 GCA_045594545.1 Eubacteriales bacterium
TTTTGCGTAGCAAAATATATCACTCCGTCGAAGACGGAATATCACTAAAAACTAACGGTTAGGTGAGAGTTCGAATTCATTTGCAAAAATGCCGATAATATCTTTTTTATAGCCCATAGCCAAAACAGAAACACGTCAGTATGTGCTGATGAGGTTTCTGTTTTTATTTGTGGGACATCCTCGTTTTGTCGATAAATCCGGTTGTTGTCCCTTAAAATCGGGAAACCACTTGACAGTATCGGGCAAAACAGTATATACTCAAAGGGTAAGTTATAAAGAAAGGGTTCTACATAATATGAATAAGAAAATCTTGGCAGGTCTTTTGGCTGTTATTATGGTTCTGGCTCTGGTGCTGGTTGGTTGCGCCAAGCCGTCGCAAAGCGGTCCCGATCAGTTTGCTTCGAGCGGCACCGGTGTTGAGGATTGGGACGATATCATCGTCAATGATGATGAGGATTCGAATGATGGCAATTCTCAGTCCGGCTCCCAGTCGGGTTCGCAGTCGGGTTCGCAGTCGGGTTCCCAATCCGGTTCTCAGTCGGGCTCTCAATCGGGTTCCCAGTCGGGCAAACCGTCGAGCAGCCAGTCCTCTTCGGGCAGTGCTTCGGTGCCGACCGATGGCAGCAAAGAGTTGACGTATAAGGAGTATCTGGCTCTGTCTGCCGCTGAACAGCAGGCTTACTTCGAGAGCTTTGATTCCTTTAAGGATTATGTGGCTTGGTACAACAAGGCCAAGGCCGAATATGATGCCAATCAGGATTCTATCCGCGTGGAAGGCGACGGCGGCTTCAATATCGGCGACTGGATCAACCGATGAAACGATATTATAAAATAGCGGGTCTGACCATTGCCATGGATTCCCACGGTATTACCGAGCAACGTGCCGAGAAGTATCTGTGTGAGCCGACCGATGCGGTGGATATGGAAGTCGTGTCCCATTGGGAACAGGTCAAGGAACATCATCCGGCCTTTGACGATAACAGTGGGGAATATATGTCTACAGCCGCTAACTTCTATCGGCAGTTGATGGATTTTGAGGGCATGATGCTCCACTCCTCAACGGTAGTGGTGGACGGTAAAGCCTATTGCTTCACGGCCGATTCGGGCGTGGGAAAATCCACCCATACGCAACTGTGGCTGGATAAATTCGGCGACCGTGCCTATATCTTGAATGATGATAAACCGGCGTTGCGTCGGGAAGACGGCGTATGGTATGCCTACGGTACGCCGTGGAGCGGCAAGCACGATATCAGCCGCAACGAGCGGGTGCCTGTAGCGGGTATTGCCTGCGTCTTCCGTGCGCAGGAGAACAGCATTGCGCCTTTTGGCGGGCCGGAGGCGATCGGAGCCATCTTTAAGCAGCTCAACCGCCCCCGCGTGCGTAACGCCCGTGAGAAATTATTGGATTTATTGGATAAATTACTCCGCGAAGTGCCGGTGTGGCAGTTGCATTGCAACAAAGAACCGCAGGCGGCCGATGTGGCCTATCTGGCCATGAGCGGGCAGGGAAAGGATCGTAACGATGAAGATTAAAGAAGGATTTGTTCTGCGCGAAGTAGCGGGAGATATTGTGGTTATCCCTTCGGGTGATACGCTCGATCTGAACATGATGATCACCTTGAATGATACCGGCCGTTTTTTGTGGGAACTCTTGGAAAAGGGTGCCGAGACTGAGGATCTGGTACAGGCGCTTACGCAGGAGTATGACGTTACCGCCGAGGATGCCAAGGCGCATGTCGATGTTTTTGTGGCAAAACTGAATGAAAACGGACTTGTTGACTGAAAAAGAGTTGCCTCTGGAGGTGATGATGCCCATCATCCGTGAGCAGTTGGCTCGGGGATGCTCGGTGAAATTGTCTCCCCGCGGCACCAGTATGTTGCCCATGCTTCGGCAGGGGGTCGACAGCGTGTTGCTCTCGCCCTTGCCCGAGCGGCTCAAAAAATATGATCTGCCGTTATACCAGCGGGATGACGGCAGTTATATTTTGCATCGTATCGTCGGTGTCGGCGAGCATTATACCTGCATGGGTGACAACCAGTTTGTGTGTGAATACCCTGTCCGTCATGACCGGACCATTGCGGTGGTGTCGGCATTTTATCGGGGTGATACAAAGGTTTCCGTTGATGCTTTATCTTACCGTCTGTACTGCCGCTTCTGGTGGCACTCTCGGAAATGGCGCCGCTTCTGGCGGCGGGGCATCGGTTGGTTGCGGAGGCATGTAGCATGAAAAGAAAAGGAACCGAACGATGGATCATAGGCAAGATCCGCAAACGCATCCCCTCGATCGTCTTGTTAACGATCTGTCACATGGGATCGTCCCTGCTGGGTGTTGCCTTTGCTTTAATGTCAAAGAATATGATCGACTATGCGCTGGCCGGAGATCCGACCGGCTTTTTCCGTGCCTGCATCTATCAGGGTGCGATCATATTGGGGGTGCTGGCCTGTACCATCCTGACTCGGCACCTGCACGGAAAACTCTCGGCCGATATGGATCGGGATTTTAAGCGGGGTATTTACCGCCATCTGATCCACGGCGATTATATGTCGGTCTGCGCCTATCATAGCGGCGATATGATCAACCGCCTTACCAGCGACGTGCGTGTCGTAGAGGAGGGCGTACTGTCCGTCATTCCCAATGTGGCGGCCATGGTTACCAAGCTGATTGCCGCCGCCGCGGCCTTGATCGTACTCGACCCCGTGTTTACGTTAGTGGTAGCGGGTATCGGTGTGGTCATTCTGGCGGTTTCGGCGCTGTTGCGCAAGCGGCTCAAAGCCATCCACCGTAAGGTGCGGGAGGAGGACGGAAAGGTCTCGTCCTTCCTGCAGGAAACACTGGAAAAGGTTTTGATGGTGCAGGCGCTGGACGTTTCCGATCAGATGTTGGAACGTGCCGACGCCCGTATGGAAGATCGGTATCGGGCGCAGATGCGCAGTAAAAATGTTTCGTTGGTTACCAATGCGGGCTTGCATTTCCTGTTGCACGCATCGGGTTTTATTGCCTTGATCTGGTGTTCGGTGGGTCTGTTTATGGGGACATTGACCCCAGGTATGCTCACCGCCATTACCCAACTGGTCAGCCAGTTGCAACGCCCCTTTGTGGGGATGTCGGGTATTCTGCCTCAGTATATGGCGATGCTGGCCTCGGCTGAACGGCTGATGGAATTGGAAGAGATTGCGCCCGAGCCGACTGAGCGGATCGCCCTGTCGTCCGATGGGATCGCCGTTATCGGCGCGCAGGATCTACAGTTTACCTACGATCGGGATGAGATCTTTACTCATGCCGATTTTGAGGTGCCCACCCATGGGTTTACCGTAATTGTCGGCGCTTCGGGCATCGGAAAGAGCACGCTGTTAAAACTGATGCTCGGCATTTTGCATCCGCAGCAAGGATCGTTATATATAGCCGGCAAGCAAGGCCGTACGGAACTGGATCGCACAACGAGAGGATGTTTTGCCTATGTGCCGCAGGGCAATCTGTTGCTCAGCGGAACCTTGCGGGAAAATTTGACGGTGACCCGTCCCGATGCCACCGAGGAAGAAGTGGCGCAGGCGATCCACGTCAGCGCGATGGACGAGTATATTTCTACTTTGCCGCAAGGGCTCGACACGGTGATCGGAGAAAACGGCGTGGGGTTGTCGGAAGGACAGTCCCAGCGGTTGGCGATCGCCCGCGCGGTATTGGGCGGCGCGCCTATCCTGTTGTTGGACGAGTGCACTTCGGCGCTGGATGAACAGACCGAGAAAACGGTGCTCGAACGGCTTAAGGCTTTGCCCAATCGCTCCTGCATTGCCGTGACCCATCGGCCGGCGGCTAAGGATATCTGCGATCGGGTCTTGGAGATCGAGAACGGCAAAATTATATCCCGAGAGAATACATGATGAATTTCAAAGATATTCAATTATACTTATTTGATATGGACGGCACCCTCTATTTAGGGGATAAACTGTACGATTTTACGTCCGATTTGTTGCAAAAAATCAAAGAAAACGGCGCAAAATACTTATTTATGACCAATAATTCGTCCAAAAGTGTGGCCGATTACATCAAAAAACTGCAAAAATTAGGCATTTTTGCCACCGAAAATGACTTTATTACCTCATCTCAAGCCACTGCCTTTTACCTAAAAAAGCATCATAACGGCAAAAAATTATATGTATGCGGAACCGAGTCGTTGAAGGCCGAACTGAGCAAGGAAGGCTTCGCCGTCACCACCGATCTCGATGAGGTGGAGTGTGTGGTCATGGGGTTTGACACCGAACTGACCTTTAAGAAATTAGAGGACGTGTCCCGCCTGTTGTTAGGGAATAGGGATTTGCCGTATATGGCAACGAATCCCGACTATGTATGTCCCACCGAGTTTGGCAGTGTGCCCGATTGCGGCAGTGTGTGCGATATGTTATATAACGTATCAAAGCGGCGGCCGCTGGTGATCGGCAAGCCCGAACCGCTCATGCCGCTGCTGGCGATGGAGAAGTGGGGCGTGGATGCGGCGCACACTTTAGTAGTGGGCGACCGTGTTTATACCGATATCAAGAGCGGGTTGGCGGCCGGCACCCATACGGCGCTGGTGCTTTCGGGAGAAACCACCCGTGAGATGTTGGAAGCCTCAGCGGACAAGCCCGAGGTGGTGCTGGAGAGTGCGGCCGAGATCTTAGCGGCGCTGGAGGAATGACCGATGTTTAGTAGTGAAAATCCCAAGGTTTGCCGCCTGTGTGAATACGCGGTGGCCATTGAGGGCGACGAAAATCATATGCTGTGCCATAAAAAGGGTGTGGTGGATAAGGACGGCAGATGCCGCAAGTTCCTGTATGATCCGCTTAAGCGTATTCCGCACCGCATCACGCTCAACACCGATTTTACAGCCGAAGATTTCTCGATTGAATAACGGACGGTGGCAGGAGTAACTCCTGCCGCCGTTGGCTTATTTGTGGTGTTTTTTTAGTCTGGCTTTTGCTTCTTCAATGGTTTCGCCGTCTTTGGTGAGGTAGGCATCCACAAATTTATCTTCTATTTTGGTGTAGCCGTCAACGACACCCTTTTCGATTTTTTTGTAACCGTTGGTTACTTTTTGAGCGATGTGCTCGGTTGTTTTTGAGATTTTGGATTTAGCCATATCGATCTTTTTTCCTCCTATTAAATTGATGCCGAGAAGCAGTACCGTGAACCATACCGCAGTTCCTGTTAGTATGTTTAACAACAGAATTTTATCTGCCGGCATTCCCGGAAAAGACACAAGCATAGATCTTTGCAGGGTATAAACGGAAACACAGGCATCGGCCAGTGAAATATTACGGAGTGTCTTTAATGCCGGTGAAGCAGATGATTTTGCTTTAGCCATGCCTACAATGGCAACTGTAATTTTGGTGAACGTGTAGGCAGCGATGGTAATCATTACGACTTGGTGAAAGGCCGTGCCCCGATCGTTAACGGCAGACAGAACATTTACGCCTACAATGCAAAACGACAGAACAATCAATAGAATTCCGGTGATGCGGCGTGCAAAGCATTCGGTTGTAGGATTGCCGGTAGCTTTTCGTTTGATCTGCAATACGGCATATCGGGTTACGGCCAATACGGCATAGTAGGCGCTCAAGGTAATAAACCACCATGAATGGGTAAGAAAACCGAGAAGACCGTTACCAAGCGCATAAGCAGAGTTAAAGGCAAGGCTTATATAAGAATTTTTCAAGACTTTTCTACTTTTCATTTAATGCCTTTTATCATGGGAATGAGTGCAATCAGCATAATGATGCCAAGCAGGCCGACGAGGGTACCCACAATAATCTTTTGCCATACCAGACACAGGCACATACCTGCGCCAAGTACCAAGACGGCAACAATGGCATACAGAATACGCAGTAGGTTCTTTCCGTTCATCTTGGGTATTTTTTTATTTTCCATCTTGCACCAGATAAGGACGGTGATAATGCCTAACACGATTCCGATGATGCCGAAGATAATGCCTGCGGTAAAGGAATTCCATTCCGGCAGAAGTGCCATGCACATACCGAGTGCGAAGAGCACTCCGCTGACCGTTCCTAAAATCAGGGCAATAAAACTACTTTTTTTCATTTTCATTCTCCTTTCATTAAACCAACACTTGTTTTTTTATTGCAAATATAGTATAATCCGCTTGACGAGAGAAAACAATCAACAATCCGTCGATAAGTGTTGGAATAAAGGTACCGGGTATGAACGTAAAGAATAACAAAAGGCGCAGGGAGTCGCAAGAGAGAATTGAGAAGGCATTTATTGAGTTATTGCAGGAACGGGAGATCAAGGATATCCGTGTTTCGGATCTCATTAAAAAGAGCGAACTGAATCGTAGCACCTTTTATGCTAATTACATGGATATTTTTGATCTTGCCGATAAGACAAGAGAGAAGTTGGAGCGGGAATTCAGTGATCTGTTTGCCGATTATGATTATTTTCATGAACGCACGGGTGCACAGAAGATGTTTGCGCATATAAAGGAGAATCAAATTTTCTACAATACCTATTTTAGGTTGTGTTATGATGACAAGCAGTTGATTTCCGTATACGATCCCAGACGGGCGCAACAGGAGCACATGGACAGTCATATCCGATACCATATTGAATTTTTCCGTAACGGCTTAAACGCCATTATCAAATTGTGGCTGGCCGACGGGTGTAAAGAGTCGCCGACGGAGATGGCAGAGATATTAAAGAAAGAATACCGAGGAAGATAGGAAAAAGGGAATGCAGAAAACTGCATTCCTTTTTGTAATGTAACACAAACCATCCTATTAGGGGCAGGTACAAGAAACGGCGCACAGAGGATAAGGTTTGTCCATATAAATTCTAATGTAGTATCGGGGTTAATGGGTGTATTTGATGGTAATCATTGCTTGACTTTTGAATGGTGATGTGATATTATCTATAATAAGTAGTCTATTTGGAAAATTTTTCTTATTTATTAAAAGAACGGGAAATTAATGTTCTTTAGCATATAGGGCGTGGAGATTACAGTATGAAAACAGCAGAGAAATTAAAAAAAATCTCATTTGCACAATGGGTACTTTATCTTTCGCTGTTTTTCGTTGGGATATTTCATGTGTATCTTTCCTGCGTGGTGTCGATAGTATTGCTTGTTTGGTTGTGGATTTATCAGAACAAGAACAGGCGGTTAACGATTCAGGTTGACATGACATTCATTGCGATGGCCACATTGGTTGGCGGATATGCTATTACTGTATTATGGGCCATTGACGCCGGATCTGCTGTGTTCGGTTTTTTTAAGTTTTTACCGCTCTTGCTCTATACTTTGGTGTTGATGCAGGAGCCAAACGGCAGGGAAAAAATTATAAGTGGCTTGCCCTATCTTGTTACCCTTATGGCGATCCTATCAACGATCTGTATGAATATTCCATTCCTCTCCTCGTTTTTTTCTGTTGCCGGTCGCTTAAGCGGTTTTTTGCAATATCCTAACTCGTTTGCCATGCTCTTATTAGTGGCCGAGTTGCTTTTGATTACCAAGGAGCGCCCCAATATATGGGATTATATTTGTATTTCAATCCTATTGTATAGTGTCCTATATACGGGAAGTCGAACGGTATTTGTTTTAGTGGTCATATCCAATATGGTTGCGCTATTCTTCAGTAAGAATAAGACGGTTCGTTGGATCATGTTGGGAAGTGTTGGGGCAGGAATTACGCTCGTTCTGTTGTATTGCCTTATCACAGGCCATTGGAATGTGGTTTCTCGGTATTTGACCATATCCACTACACAAAGCACATTCGTCGGCCGGTTGCTTTACGTGCGGGATGCACTACCGGTGATCATTAAACACCCATTTGGGCTGGGTTATATGGGATATTATTTTGTTGAACAAGGCATTCAGACCGGCGTGTATTCCGTTTTATTTGTTCACAATGATTTAGTGCAGATCTTGCTTGATGTGGGCTGGATCCCGTTTATCATGTTTGTGACCGCTGTCATCATGAGTTTGCTCAACCGCAACATGTCTTTTCGATATAAATTAATTCTGGTAACAATGTTGCTCCACGCCAGTTTTGATTTTGATTTGCAGTATGTAGCGATCTTTATGCTGTTGCTACTGTTCATGGCACCACGTCCATGGAAGATCGTATCCATAAAAAAACGCCCAGTTATTACCCCAACGGTCACGGCCGCTCTCGTATGTTTATGCCTTTATTTCGGTACGGCACAAGCATTGACGCGGTTTGACCTGCATGAAGCAGCTACAAAGCTGTATAACCATAATACGATTAGCGATATTGAATTGATAAAAAATACATCGGATTCTCTGAAAGCGGGAGAGATTGCAGATCGTATCCTTGAACGCAATTCTCATATTGCGGTAGGCTACAGCGTTAAGTCACGCGTAGCCTATGCGCAAGGTGATTTTGCCAAGGTTATTCAGTATAAAAATAAAGCCATTGAAAAAGCACCATTCTCCCATACAGAATACTGGGAATATGGATATATGCTAGTCAACGGTATTAAATTATACGAACAGGCCGGCGATAAAAAGAGTGCGGATTTTTGCCGAAGAGAACTGATAGCTTTATCGAAAGCCTTACCTGCACAAAAGGAACGATTGAGTCGCTACGGCACAATGATTAAAGATCAACCGATTTTGGAATTTCCGCAAGATTTGCAGGACCAAATACGGGCAGTGAAAGGTGATGGTTAATATGAAACGATCGTTATCACTTCTTTGTATTATATGCTTCCTGCTCGGTATGGGCGGTTGTTCCAATCGCAGACAGGTTACCGTTTATGATGCAACAGGTGAAATTATTGCCAAATTAAGCAAGTCGGATGTTATTGAAAGTCAGGTTACAGACAAAACATATCGCAGTTATGTTCAGTTTGTGTGGAGTGAAGCCGTTAATACCATAGCGGATATGGAGCAATGCAGTACACCGGATGCAGAAGAAAAACTTCTCAGAGAGGGATATGCGTTACACACGGCATTTGATTCGACTATTCATCATGCGATTGATGCTATGTATGCCGATTGCGCCGATCAGGAATTAGCACTCGGCTGCGCTATCATAGATTATGAGGGCAATGTACGAGCCGTATACAGCGGTGGGGATGATCAATATGCCTTGATGGGCCAATCGCTGTACTCAACAATAAAACCGCTGAGCGTTTATGCGCCGGCGGTGGAAAAGGGCCTTATCGATTGGTCAACAACCCTGCCGGATACGCCATATAAACAGATTCAGAATAAAGCCGGTAAAATGGTGGATTGGCCGGAAAATGCCAGCCAAACCTATTCTTATAAAGATACCTTCTTGGTGGACTGTATAAAAAAATCGTTAAATACGACGGCGGTGCACTGCCTCAGTGATGTCGGCGTGGCAAATTCGATTCAATTTTTACAGGATTCCTTTGGTATGGATCTGTCCTATGAGCAGAGAAAGCTCGAGGCGGATGGAGAAGAAGAGGTCATTGGCAATATCGCTATGGGCTATCTGCGAGTAGGCGTCACGCCGATTGAATTGGCCGGATATTATCAGATCTTCGGCAACGGCGGAAGGTATATTCGTCCATCTGCTCTGAATAGCATCACCGATTCGAATGGTCAAACGATCTATACCCGATCAAGTGAGGCCAAACAGGTTATCCGTGAAGATACCGCCTATATTATGAATCGCCTGCTCAGTGCCGTTATTACTGCGGGAGGCACTGGCGCAAAGGCAAGGCTCTCCGGAATTGATGTGGTTGGTAAAACCGGTACTGACGTGAACTATGACGGTAATTGGTTTGCGGGGTTGACCCCTGAATATAGTTGCGCTATATGGCATGCGATTGATGATGAAACATCGGCATCCGCCGCTGCCATGTTTGCCGGTGTTATGGAAAATATGCCTGAACATACCGTAACAAGGTTTGCCCCATGCACCACAGTAAATAAGGACATTTATTGCAGTCAAAGCGGGAAACTGTTCTCCTTTGATCGATGCAGTCAAATGCAAATCGGCTACTATGTGTCCGGCCACAAGCCAATGACTTGCGACGGACATTGATAAAAGGAAAGGATAAGGAGTTTTATCTATGAAGAAGAAGTTTTTGTCATGCTTGTTGGTATTGATTATGGTAATATCCTTGGTTCCGCAAGGCCTGTTTACCATTGGTGTCCATGCCGCTACCAATGGGGATTTTACCTATACCGTAAGCGACAACAAGGCCACCATTACCGATTTTAATCAGTCGTATAGTGGCGCGCTCACCATTCCGTCCACCCTTGACGGCTATCCGGTCATCGCCATCGGCAGTAGCGCATTTCGCCATTGTAGCGGTTTAACCTCGGTTACGATTCCCGATTCGGTTACCTCTATCGGCAGTGACGCATTTTACTATTGTAGCGGGCTGACCTCGATTACCATCCCCGATTCGGTCACCAGCATTGGCAGTGACGCATTTGCACATTGTAGCGGTTTAACCTCGGTTACGATTCCTGATTCGGTTACTTCTATCGGCAGTAGCGCATTTTTCTATTGTAGCGGGCTGACCTCGATTACCATCCCCGATTCGGTTACCTCTATCGGCACTTGGGCATTTGCATATTGTAGCGGGTTAACCTCGGTTACGATTCCCGATTCGGTTACCTCTATCGGCAGTTACGCATTTGGATCTTGTAGCGGGCTGACCTCGATTACCATCCCCGATTCGGTTACCTCTATCGGTAGTGAGGCATTTACAAGTTGCTCGGCGTTGACCGCTATCACGGTTGATGAAAACAATGCCAAATACAGTTCTTTAGATGGTGTTTTGTTTAACAAGGATAAGACGACGCTGATTCAATATCCTGCAGGAAAAACGGACACCCCCTATGTTATTCCCGATTCGGTCACCAGCATTGGCAGTCACGCATTTGCAGCTTGTAGCGGTTTAACCTCGGTTACGATTCCCGATTCGGTTACTTCTATCGGCAGTAGCGCATTTGCAGCTTGTAGCGGTTTAACCTCGATTACCATCCCCGATTCGGTCACCAGCATTGGCAGTCACGCATTTGCAAATTGTAGCAGTTTAACCTCGGTTACGATTCCCGATTCGGTTACTTCCATTGGCTATGATGCATTTGCACATTGTAGCGGGCTGACCTCGATTACCATCCCCGATTCGGTTACCTCTATCGGCACTCAGGCATTTTATTGTTGTAGCAGTTTAACCTCGGTTACGATCCCTGATTCGGTCATTTCCATCGGTAGTGAGGCATTTTATCGTTGCTCGGCGTTGACCGCGATCACGGTTGATGAAAACAATGCCAACTACAGTTCTTTAGATGGTGTTTTGTTCAACAAGGATAAGACGACGCTGATTCAATATCCTGCCGGAAAATCCAACACCACCTATGTTATTCCCGATTCGGTCATCGCCATCGGCAGTTACGCATTTTATTATTGCAGCAGTTTAACCTCGATTACGATTCCCGATTCGGTTACCTCTATCGGCAGTTACGCATTTGCATCTTGTCGCGGTTTAACCTCGGTTACGATTCCCGATTCGGTTACCTCTATCGGCAGTAGCGCATTTGAATCTTGTAGCAGTTTAACCTCGGTTACGATTCCCGATTCGGTTACCTCTATCGGCAGTTTTGCATTTGACTATTGTAGCAGTTTAACCTCGGTTACGATTCCCGATTCGGTTACCTCCATCGAACCTAGTGCTTTTAGGGGTTGTAGTAATCTAAGATCGGTGGGGTATACCGGCAGCGAAACCGACCGCAACCATATCACGATCGGTTACAATAACAGTTCTCTGACTAATGCTACATGGTATTATAATTGCTGTGGCGATGGGCTGCATGTTTATACCGACGGATGCGATGAAGCATGTAATGCTTGTCAATTTCCTCGTGTAGGAGAGCATTCCTACGATCATTCACTGGATCAATATTGTAACCTGTGCGGACATGGGCGTACTTTTGCTGAGTTTCCTATTGTCAGCATTTCTGCTGAGCCGATGACAATTCTTGAAGGGTCTAATGGCTGGAATTATCCGGAACCCAACGGAGATACTTGGTATCAATACTCGGTGTCTCCGGATAGATACACCATTACCATGGCTGACGGATTAACCTTTAGCGGCCAACAATATGAAATCTATAATCTTGTTGGGGAATATCCGCAAACCAGTACCGATCAAAGCTATACCAATCCGTGGGGCGTGGGCGATCACGTGGTGACGATCCGGTGCGGCAATATTACCGGACAATTTGTGGTTACCATCGAGAAATCGCCGGTGGTTTCCGTTACCGTAGCTCCGATTCGCATTCTTGAGAATACCAACGGATATTATACATGGGATTCGTATTGGGATTCTGCACTTCAGGAAAGCATCAGAACTCCTGAATATTATAAAT
This sequence comes from Eubacteriales bacterium, assembly GCA_045594545.1. Lineage (GTDB taxonomy): Bacteria > Bacillota > Clostridia > Oscillospirales > UMGS1783 > CAKSHC01. The sequence continues at coordinate 12,364 of JAZNYQ010000007.1, forward strand.
ATTATGCCTATCCGGGTTGGTTTCGCGAAAACTTTACCATCACGCTCAAGGATGGCCGTGTGATCCATGACGCTGGTTTTTCATGGAACGATAGGTGGTATAATATAAATTATTCCTATAATCAAAACTATGAAAACCAATGGACGGTCGGCAATGTCTATGAGGTAGAGGCCGACATTGCCGGATATAACTTTACCTATCCGGTTGAGATTTGCTCCTTGTCCGGCAATGAGTCTTACGAATATATGGAGAGTGCGACCGGTATTATTATTACCGACTCTTACATCGATTCGGAAACATTGCGAATTCCTGATCAGATCAATGATAAGCCGGTTGTTGCCGTGGCCGGACTCGGCGGCTATGATACGGTTAAGCACCTCATCTTCCCCGACAGTGTACAGACGTTGGGGGATATGGTATTAGAAGGATTTGAGAATTTAGAAACGATCACCTTCGGCAGTGGCATAGGCAATCTGAGAAGCTATATGTTTGACTATGCACATAACCTTAGAAAGATCACGGTGTCGGAAGACAATGTCAATTATTGTGTCATAGATGATGTGTTGTACAACAAGGATGTGACGACGGTGATTGCTTATCCTGTCTGCAAGGGAAATGTTTATGAGATTCCCGATACCGTCACAGATTTTAGTGCTTTGAGTTCATCTGTCTATGGCAATCTGGATGTAACTTTCTCGCAGAATCATCCCGATTATGTCACGGTTGATGGGGTCACATACAACAAAGAGATGACTAAGGTCATTTTCTGCGCTAAGAGTAAGGCAGGCAGTTACACGATGCCGGATACTGTCACCGAGATTAACCATGCCGCTTTTGTCAATTGTAAGAAGTTGACCGAGGTTATTGTATCGGATCAGGTAACGGATATTGTTTATTATGCTTTTGCTTCTTGTGAAAATCTGGCGAACATTGAGTTACCCAGCGGATTGACCGGTATTGATTTTGCCGCATTTCGGGATACCTATGCCTTGAAATCCATTGAGTTGCCGGAAACACTGGAATATATTGGAGAGAGTGCCTTTAATGCTTCCGGTATAACCTCGATAAAAATTCCGGATTCGGTAGAGAGAATTGGCGATTCTGCATTTTATGGTTCCGACCTTGAAACCTTGGATTTAGGCAATGGGATTACCTCGATTGAGTATGATGCATTTTCCTATACTCCTCTTACCGGTGTGGTTTTGCCGGATAGTTTGACATATTTGGGCGGCAGAGCATTTAAAGAATGTCAACAACTAAAAACGCTATCGATCGGTAGCGGGTTGACCTATATTGCTTGGGAGGCCTTTAAGGGGACGGGACTGGAAAGTGTAACGATTCCGGGCAACATTGAAACTATTGAGACTGAAGCGTTTAGCAACTCTGCCATAAGGCAACTCACTCTGGAGGAGGGGCTTAGGTATATCGCCGACTGTGCGTTTGAAAACTGTAATAACCTTACAGGCGTTGCCTTCCCGCAGAGTACAGAATATATTAGTGTGACTGCCTTCTTTGGCTGTGCCAGTCTTGTAGAGTTGTCGGTAGCCGAAGGGAATCCCATATATCATAGCTCAGGAAATTGTGTTATCAACACGGTATACAAGAGTTTGTTCATGGGATGCGGCGGCAGTGTAATTCCTACGGATGGTAGCGTTGAGCAAATTGGCGATAGAGCCTTTTATGACAGGGATAATTTGGAAAGCATTGTAATTCCGGGCACGATTACCAGCATTGGTTATGGGGCGTTTACCGACTGTGATCAGTTGGCTGAAATCATTATTCCGGACAGTGTTGTCGAGATTGGCGGCAGTGCATTTATGCATTGTGACAGTCTTACTCGTGTTGAACTTGGTGACGGTGTAGATGTTTTAGGCAGTGGGGTGTTTGCTTGGTGTCCTTTGACTTCATTGGATTTAGGCAATAATATTACTTATATTAGTCCGACAAGTTTTGAAAATTGCAATTTGACTACATTATTTATTCCAGATAGTGTTACTGACATTATGTATTCGGCCTTTTATGAGTGCTCGCAGTTGACCAGTATTGAATTGCCGCTAAGTGTTCAGAGTATTGAATTCAATGCGTTTTACAACTGTGAGAGCTTAACGGATGTGTACTATGAGGGTACGGAAGAAGATCGTGCCAATATGCAAATTTCTGAAACGGGTAATGATTACCTGCTGAATGCGACATGGCACTATGGGTGGAACAAGGCGGAATGGAACGATCAAACCGGCGAAGATGAATGTGAGCATATTTACAGTGGAGATTGCGACGACGAATGTAACAAGTGTGGCAGCAATCGCATACCTGCGAAACATACATACACCGCCGGCTGCGATGATACCTGTGATGTGTGCGGAGCGGTACGCACGGCAATAGAGCATACATATGATAATGCATGTGATGCTGACTGTAATGTTTGCGGCGATACCCGAGTGCCGGCTGATCATGTTTATGACAATGCCTGCGATGCCGATTGCAATGTCTGCGGTGCTGTTCGCACACCGGCTGATCATGTTTATGACAATGCCTGCGATGCCGACTGCAATGTTTGCGGCAATACCCGTACGCCGTCGGATCATGTTCATGACAATGCTTGTGATGCCGTCTGTAACGTTTGCGGCGATATCCGTACTCCGGCCGATCATGTCTATGACAACGCCTGTGATGCTAGTTGTAACGTATGCGGAGATGAGCGTATCCCGTCGGATCACGTGTATGATAATAACTGTGATGACGACTGTAACGTATGCGGTGATGTCCGTGTGCCGTCGGAGCATATCTATGATGATCGCTTTGATGGGGATTGTAATGAGTGCGGTGAAGAACGAGAGGTCTTGCCTCGGCCTGTATTTGCCGTTGATAGCGCAAAGGCTAAGGCTGGTGACTCCTTTACGGTTGACATTAGCACCAAGAACAACTGCGGTATTGTAAGTTTTGTAGTTGATATTGAATATGATGCGGCGTTGTTGGAGCTGGTTTCGGTTGAAACCAAAGATTTTGCTAATATTGTAACGTCGCCGGAAGGCAGAATTCCGCTTATTCTTAATTGGGCAGATGCTACCAATCCCAACAACACGACGAACGGGGTTATTGCAACGCTTACCTTTAGAGTAAAGGATGATGCTCCGGTTACAAGTACGAATATCACTCTTACCTATGATCCCGACGATGTTTTTGACTATGATGAAACCAACGTTCCGTTTGGGATTGAAAACGGTACGGTAGAAATCATTGAATATTTGCCCGGTGATATTAACGGGGATGGCAATGTTAACAATAAGGATCTTAGTGCTTTGCAGCGGTATTTTGCCGGATGGCCGGTTGAGGTTATTTTGCCGGCTTGCGACACGAACGGTGATGGCAAGATGAACAACAAAGATCTTAGTAATTTGCAGAGATACCTTGCCGGATGGCCGGTTGAGGTTAAATAATCCAGGAGGTTATATACGATAATGAAAAAAAGAATTTTATCCTTAGCCATTGCGGTTCTTGTGTTTGTTTCGGTAATACCCGGCGTGGCGTTGGCTACTCCTACGCCTGCTTTTGTGGTAAGTGAAGCGGCAGGTTATCCGGGAGATACGGTAACCGTTACAGTTTCTACTCGGGACAACCCCGGTGTGGTTTCGTTTAAGTTGAGTCTATCTTATGATTCTAACGTGCTTGAGCTTGTATCTTATACACCGGGAATGTTCGCCGGGATCGTATTAAGTCCGGATGTAACGTATAATCCGTACATAATGAATTGGGCAGAATCTACGAAACCCAACAATACCACGAACGACGTTATTGTAACGCTTACCTTCAAGATTAAGGAAAATGCAGCCCTCACCAGTACTGATATTGCTCTTGATTACAACCCTGATGACGTATTTGATTATGATGAGAATAATGTTTATTTTGAGGTTGTAAGTGGTAAGGTTACGGTAAATTGCCCTCATGCCAACACGAGACATATTGAGGCTAAGGCTTCGACCTGTATTGCTGCCGGCAATGAAGCCTATATATTCTGTGATGACTGTGAGAACGTTATAGAGGGATCTGACAAGCCTTTGGATCTTGCTGATCACGTGTATACCAACGCTTGTGATGCAACCTGCAATACGGAAGGGTGCACGGAAACTCGTACGCCAGCGGATCATGTTTATGACAATGCCTGCGATGCTGATTGTAATGTTTGCGGAGATGCTCGCACGCCGTCTGATCACATCTATGATAATGATTGTGATGCCGACTGTAACGTTTGCGGCGATACCCGTACTCCGGCCGATCATGTCTATGACAATGCCTGCGATGCCGATTGCAATGTCTGCGGAGATGCTCGCACACCGGCTGATCATGTTTATGACAATGCCTGCGATGCCGATTGCAATGTCTGCGGTGCTGTTCGCACACCGGCTGATCATGTTTATGACAATGCCTGCGAT
>JAZNYQ010000008.1:0-7028 GCA_045594545.1 Eubacteriales bacterium
CTCCTTCACCAGCGTCCAGCCCTGCTCCGATTGCGGCGGTACCGGCACGATCATCAAGGATCCCTGCAAGACCTGCGGGGGACAGGGTATGGTCGTCGGCGAGCGTACCATCGAAGCCACCATTCCCGCAGGAATTGCCACCGGCCAGTCGATTAAACTGGCAGGGCAAGGCTCAGCCGGCAAGCGCGGCGGCGGCAACGGCGATTTGTATATCACTGTCAATGTCAAACCCCATGTGCTGTTCAACCGTCAGGGTAACGACATCTCCTATGATGTCCCGCTTACCCTTTCGCAAGCGGCCGCAGGCTGTACCGTTGATCTGCCTACCGTCGACGGCGATACGGTCAAGCAGACCATTCCCGAGGGGACTCAGCATCAAACGGTCTTCCGCATTAAAAATAAGGGCGTGCCCTATGTCAACGGTCGCGGTCGCGGCGATATGTATGTCCGTGTTACCGTGGAAGTGCCCAAGAGCTTGTCCCGTAAACAAAAAGAACTGCTGGAAGAACTGGAAAAACTCTCAAGCGATAAGAATTACGACGCCGTCCGTAAATTTAAGGACAAAGTCGAAAAAACCAAACAAGCATAAAAAAGGTGCAGTGAAAACTGCACCTTTTTTCAGATCTGTTCAATCACATCGGCAATGCCTTTCATTACTTTGCCGGCAGGGGAGTGCATGAATTTTTTCCGCGCGGTTTTTACCGGTCGCGATTGCGACACAACGCCCATCGTGCACCCCACAACCAATCCTGCCGCCATGCCGAGCATGAACGGTACTTTACTACACATCTCTCATTCACCTCATTTGTAGTATGGCCGAAAATCAGACGCGTATTTTCTGTATTTTTTTCCATTACCAATTGAAAAAATGAAAAAGAACCGCTATAATAAAAATAACTTATGCGATCGGAGAAATGATTATGGCTCTTGTAACAGGATTTAAGGGTATGCGCTATACCAAAAAGGCAGGCGATATCGCCGACCTCGTCTGTCCCCCCTATGATATCGTCAGCCCCAAACAACGGGAAGAACTGATCGAGCATAGCCCCTATAATATTATCAATCTCGAACTGCCCGTCGGCGAAAATAAATATGAAACTGCACGGGATCTGTACCAACAATGGGTCAAAGACGGTATATTGGCTCAGGATACGCAGGACAGCATCTATGTCTACGAAATGTCTTTCTCGGTTAATCATACGGATTATGCCGTAAAGGGCATCTTCTGCGCCGTGCGTCTGGAAGAGTTCGAGGATCGCGTGATCCTCCCTCATGAGTTTACCCTGTCAAAAGCGAAAAATGACCGCTTTGAATTGCTCGATACCGCCAAGGCCAGCTTCTCCCAGATCTATTCGATGTATACCGATGAGGATCAGTCCATCCGCGCCCGCATCGAAAAGGTAAGCAAGGAAACTCCCGAGATCGAGTTTACCGACGGCGAGGGCGTTACCCATCGCCTGTGGCCTGTCACTGACGAGGCGGAGATCGCCGCCTTTACGGGGGCCTTTGCAGAGAAGCAGCTCTTCATTGCCGACGGTCATCACCGCTATGAAACAGCGCTCAATTACCGCAAAAAAGTCAAGGCCGAAACGCCCGACTTTGATGAAAACCATCCCGCTAATTTTACCTGTATGTTCTTGGTCGATATGGAGTGCAGCGGTCTGGTCGTATTCCCAACCCACCGTATGCTCAACAATATCGGCACCTTTGATGAGCAGGAAGTGCTGGAGAAAATCAATAAATACTTCAGTTTTGAGCGCTGTAATGATCTCAGATGCATCGAAGAGGATCTGGCAAGCGAAAGCCGCGCTCACGCGATGGGACTGTATACCGGTAAGGATTATTATTACCGCCTTACTTTCCAAGATGAAGCATTGGTGCGGGAAATGCTGGCCGATATGTCCGATGCCTTCTGCGATCTGGACGTTACCATTCTCCATACCTTGATTCTGGATAAGATCTTCGGCATTACCAAATCCGATCTGGCCAAACAGACCAAGATCACCTATACCCGCTCCATCGACGAGGCTGTCGAACTGGTGCAAAAAGGCAAGCAGGAATGTGCCTTCTTCTTAAACCCCACCCGTATCGATCAGATCAAAGATGTCGCCAAAGCCGGCGATAAGATGCCGCAAAAGGCCACCTATTTCTATCCCAAACTGATTACCGGTATGGTTTTTATTAAATTCGACTAAACGCTCTTGCAATTATAAAATGGTTGGTGTATAATTATCGTAACTGGTAATAAATTCGTCCAAGGAGAATGAAAAATGGATATCAATATGTCAAATTTGATTGAAGTCATCGCCAAAGAGGTGGCCAAGCAGTCGGGTACCGTCGGTGGCTATACCGCCCCCACATCCAACCGCCCCCTCAATACCTATATCGATCATACCGTGCTGGCGGCCAATACGCCGCTTACCAAGATCGAAAAATGCTGCGCCGAGGCTATCGAGAATAAGTTTGCTTCGGTCTGCTTCAACCCCATCCATGTTAAATATGCCGCCAAACGTCTGGCCGGCAGCGGCGTCAATGTCTGCACCGTTATCGGTTTCCCCTTGGGCGCCAACACGCCTTTCGTAAAGGCTGTTGAAACGGTCGAAGCTATTGCCAACGGCGCTACCGAGGTCGACATGGTGGTCAATATCGGCGCAATCAAGGATAATAACTGGGACCTCGTGAATGAGGATATCTCCGCCGTCGTTAAGGCCGCTAACGGTACCACCGTTAAGGTTATTATCGAAACCTGCCTGCTCACCGATGAGGAAAAGGTCAAAGTTTCGCAGGCTTGCGTCGCTTGCGGTGCTCAGTTTGTTAAAACATCTACCGGCTTCTCCACCGGCGGTGCCACTCCCGAGGACGTAGCCCTCATCCGCCGTGCGGTTGGGCCTACCATGGGTATCAAGGCTTCCGGCGGCGTTCGCTCCAAGGAAGATGCCGAAAAGGTCATCGCCGCAGGTGCTACCCGTATCGGTACTTCGGGCGGTGTCAGCATCGTTAAAGGCGAGGCGGGCCATAAGTGCATCGGCTGCGGCCGTTGTAAGGCGGTTTGCCCCACCGGCAACGCTCAGGTCGTTACCGCTTACTAATCCATTTACATAGAAAAACTGCTCTGCTTAGCAGAGCAGTTTTTTTATATCTTATAGAACCGTTTCCCGTTTTCCAAGGTGATGCGTGCCACTTCTTCCGGTGTCATGCCCCAGATCTCCGCCACCTTAGCCGCCACAAAAGGCACCAACGACGGATCGTTGCGCTCCCCCCGATGCGGCTCCGGCGAAAGATACGGACAGTCGGTCTCGATCAGCACCCGATCATGCGGCAGTGTGGCCAACACCTCTCTGGCCTTGTGAGCATTCTTAAAGGTCACAATGCCGTTAAAGGAGAGGTAATACCCCATCTTCAGCAAAATCTTGGCCGTCTCTACGCTCCCCGAATAGGAATGTACCACACCCGTCACATTCGGAAACTCTTTGAGAATTTCTAAGGTGTCCTGCGTCGCCTCACGGCTGTGAATGACTACGGGCAAGCCCAACTTCTCGGCTAACGCCATCTGCCGCCGAAAGGCGACAAACTGCTTATCCTTGTCGGTATCCTCATAGTGGTAGTCTAACCCGATCTCGCCGATCGCCTTTACCTTGTCATGCTTGGCTAAGCACTCCAATTCCTCATAATGTGCCTCGGTCAGATCATAGGTATCGCACGGATGAAATCCTACCGTCGCATAGATACCGTCAAATTGCTCCGAAATGGCCACCGCCGCACGGGATGACTCCAAGTGAGCACCGATATTCATAATCAGCGAAACGCCGGTCTCACGGCATTTTTCAAGCATTTCACAGCGATCCGCATCAAAACGGGCATCGTCTACGTGCGCGTGTGTGTCAAAATACATCGTCAGCGCACCTGCGAACCGGGCGCAATGTCGGAATCCAGGAAGATCACGCGCACGTCATCTTCACCCGCATCGCAGGCTAAGATCATGCCGTTGCTCTCTACGCCGCACAACTTGGCAGGCTTGAGATTCTCAACAATGATAACTACCTTGCCGATCAGGTCTTCCGGCTTGTACCACTTGGCAATGCCCGATACCACCTGACGCTTGTCGCCGCAATCCAACTGAATTTTCAGCAGTTTCTTGCTCTTGGGCACCGGCTCACATTCCAAAATCTTGGCGGCCACTAAGTTCACCTTGGCAAAATCTTCAATATCGATCAAACTGGCCACGTTCGCCTTTTCTTCCGCAACGGGTTCCTCTTTCTTTTGGGTTAAAGCCGCCAAGCTTTCCAGTTCCTTGGCTACGTCAATACGGGGATAAAGCGCCGCGCCGGGATGCACCGTTACGTCAAGCGGTAGGGAAGCGGGACGGCGGAGCGAATCCCACTCGGTCAGGGCGGTGTCCGTCACGCCCAACTGTTCAAACATACGGGGCGCCGTCTCAGGCATAAAGGGCGCAATCATTACGCCGCACAGGCGCAACATCTCACATAAATTGTAGAGCACGGTAGCCAATCTCGGCTTGTTGGCCTCGTCTTTGGCTAATACCCACGGCATCGTCTCGTCAATGTACTTGTTGGTACGGGAGATCAACTTCCAGATCTCAGCCAACGCATTGGAGAAGAGCAGTTGCTCCATATTCTCCTCAACCTTGTCCACCGTAGCCGCCGCGAGGGCATACAGTTCCTCGTCAAGCGCCTCGGCTTTACGGTCGGTCGGCAGCGTGCCGCCGAAATATTTATTCACCATCGCCACCGAACGGGACAACAGATTGCCCAGATCGTTAGCCAAGTCAAAATTGATACGGTTGATAAGTGCTTCGTTGGAATAAATACCGTCCGAACCAAAGGGAATTTCCCGAAGCAGGAAGTAGCGGATGGCATCCACGCCGTAACGCTCGCACAGGATCACGGGATCAACCACATTGCCGAAGGACTTGCTCATCTTGCCGCCTTCCAGCAACAACCAACCATGCCCGAATACCTTCTTCGGTAAGGGCAGATCCAAGGCCATCAGCATGGCGGGCCAAATGATGGTGTGGAAACGAATGATCTCCTTGCCAACCAGATGCACATCACACGGCCAGTACTTGGCATAATCGTCGTACTTGTCGTTGCCGTAGCCCAGCGCCGTAATGTAGTTAGACAGCGCATCGATCCATACGTAAACCACATGCCCCGGATCAAAGTCCACCGGCACGCCCCAGTCAAACGAGGTACGGGATACGCACAGATCCTCCAGCCCCGGCTTAATGAAGTTGTTGATCATTTCATTCAGACGGGATTCAGGCTGTACAAAATCGGGATGGGACTCGTAGTATTCGATCAAACGATCTTGATATTTGGAAAGCTTGAAGAAATAAGCTTCTTCTTTGGCTTTCTCTACCGGACGGCCGCAGTCGGGGCACTTGCCGTCCACCAACTGGGTCTCGGTCCAGAACGACTCACAAGGGGCGCAGTACATACCCTCGTAACTGCCCTTGTAAATGTCGCCGTTGTCATACATCTTTTTGAAGATTTTCTGAATACTGGCCACATGATAATCGTCAGTCGTGCGGATAAAACGGTCGTTGCTGATGTTGAGCAACTTCCACAGATCCTTGATGGATGCCACAATATCGTCCACAAACTGTTGCGGCGTCACGCCCTTGGCCTCGGCCTTGCGCTGGATCTTCTGCCCGTGCTCATCCGTGCCGGTCAGGAACATCACATCATAACCGCGCGCTCTCTTGTAGCGCGCCATCGCGTCGGCCGCCACCGTGGTGTAGGAGTGACCGATATGCAGCTTATCCGACGGATAATAGATCGGAGTCGTAATATAAAATGTCTTCTTGTCCATAAGAGTACCACCTTCATCATTACTAATCATATATTATACTCCACTTTTCCAAGAATTTCAACGCTTTATTGCAAGAAAAACGGCACAGATTTCTCTGTGCCGTTTCATATTGTAGTTATAAAGTCTGATCGATCCACAAAGCAGGGCGCACAGCATGGTTACTGCCGTAGTTGCTGTAGACTGGATAACCGCGTTCTCCAATGTAGCCATCCTCGTGGACCTTGGCAGCACTATTCTGTTCATAACCGGGCGACCGTAGCCACCACTGACAGGTGCCGTTGGGACTATAAATAGAACTCCAGAAGCCGTTGTCCCCCGCATAATTTGTAGGCTTACACTGTCTGGCACTATCGGAACTAAAATACTTATTTACCTCGGTGATACTGAGCAAGAATACCTGATCCTGTGTTGTATTGCCGGGATTTGTGCTATATGCAGGATTCTTGTCTGCAGATACCGTTACGGTAGAAATCATTGCCTTTTCATTGTCGGTAAATGCAGTGTCTAAAAAATCGTTATTTAACCATTTGCGAAGTGTGCAGGTTTCCCAAGTAACATCAGTATAAATTGTATTGTACTTCTTACAATCAAGCGCATATTTGCTGATTACAAGTGCCTTCCCGTCTTTTATCTCAAGAACAAGCCATTCAACAACTTCTTTGCCATTTGAAGTGTTGTTAGCCTGTTCGTATGCGCCAAAAAACACATAGTCTCCCACTTTGGCAACTTTCAGTTTTTCAACTTTGTACTTATCATAAATAGAGTTGGCTTTGTCTGCACTGTCCTTATACCCTTCTAACGCTACCAATGCCTCATACGCCTCAACAATATTTCCAGCATCCATCAAGGTAATGGCATCGTTGTATTTGCATTCGGTAATCTTAGTTGCGCTGTCTTTGTATCCGTCAAGAGCCTCAAATGCAGATATCGCTTCAGTATATTTTCCAGCATCCATCAATGCAATGGCATCGTTGTATTTGCCGTTAGGAATAATAACAGTATTCAAAACGATAATAAAGGCGATAATAGCGCAAACGATAGGTGTTGTAATAATTGCTATCTTCTTGTTCCGCTTAGCGATGCGTTCTGCTTCTTTACGCTCGATTTCGGCTTTGCGTTCTTTTTCCAAACGCTCGGCTTCCGCCTTTGCTTTGATTCCCTCTATTTTCTTCTGGCAGGCGTAAACCTTTTCATCG
>JAZNYQ010000009.1:0-11547 GCA_045594545.1 Eubacteriales bacterium
CATTGGACGACACGCAAAGCGCCTTGTTGGTAGCCGTAAAGATCGAGTCGACCATAAAGTTCTCGTTATGTTCACCAGCATATGCACTGCTGCCTTTTTCATATACCTTCAATTTCAACGAAGATCCGGGATTAGCCTCCAGGGTTTCCCTGGCCGCCGCCATCACGGCAGCATCAACAGGAACCTTAACCCAACCAAGGCTTCCAACCGTTTCCAGGCTACCGGATTCCTGCGTATCCACGCTCGACAACACGGTGTTATCGGAGCCCACTACACACAGGGCAAAATCGAAACCATTCGTTGCCTTATAACGGGTTACGTTCACGGCCTCGCTGAATTTTGCCATCAGCATAGTATCACTCAGCTGGACCGCCTGCTCATAACGAAGCAGATCATTCTTCTGAAGCATCACAATTCTGATAGCATCGCAACGAATTCCGCCATCCGTAATCTGAGTAGTCGCCGTCAATGCAAGATCAGCATTGTTACGACGAGTCCAGCTATCAATATAGCCATTCTGCGGAGAAGCAGCCGTAGATTTTTCCCAAATTAAGATATTGAACTGATCAGCACCCTGAGCACGCCAGGAATCAAAACTAAGAGCAGGATTGGCAAATCTTAACTTGTAAAAGTTCTGCGTGGAGCTTCCGACAAAATAGCAGCCCTCAAGCGTTCCAGTGCAGGTACCATCAGCAAGAATAACACCATCTTTTCGTACCTCGATTTTTACATTCAGATCGGTTGTAGTCGGTGCCGTGATTCTGTCTGCCGTACCGAGCTGAGTGTTGAATTGCAAAATGGCATACTTGCCCTTGTCGGTTGCCTGTATAACCATATCATCAGGCAACTCGAAAACATTCAACAACTCAAGTGTGTCCGGATAGGCAGACACGTTCGTGCCGACAGCTTGCACAGCCACCGGTAAACCAATGAGCATGCACAGGGTCAATAGGATACTTGCTAGACGTTTTGCTGTTTTCATAGTGTTTCTCTCCTTTTTTATTTATTATTTTTTCTGCGCAGCGCGCTGAAAAGTACAAGAGTGAATGCAGCAACGACCATCAAGGTCACGATGGTGACGATGGGATCGGCCGTGTTGGGGTTGACAGTGCCGGTGGCGGGCGCTTGGACTTTCACCGCGGGCTTTGTCGTATAGTTATTGGGGTTGAGCGTGAACTTCAGGCACTTGCCGTCATTATGCGGGAATGATCCTTCAGTGGTGGCTTCATGCGCAAAGGCGGCACCTCGACCGCCGATGAGATAGCGGTTGGGCATGGGGATATCCAAGTTCATACGTCCGGGGCTAACGGCAAAGGACATAGCCACCTCATTACCGTTGCCGAAGCGCAGAGTGGTTTTAGACAACGGAATGCGAAGTTCATAGGTATACATTTCGGCTTCGGCATTATAACCGATTACATAATCACAATCTTTCTTGTTGACCTGCGCCAGCGAGTAGCCGACGGCATTGAGGTAAACATGACCGAAATTGTGATAATTGAGGTTGTACAAACTGAAGCGTTCGTACTCCTTCTTCAGGCTGGTGATATGCTCCATGCCGGTTTCCTCATTCCAGCGACCGACCGAGAAGAAGAAATGCGGCTTATTATAGGCGGGACCGACATACATATCCAGCTTGGTATGGTCGATCGTACAGGCCACGTACAGGTTTTCTGCATCGTTGGTTATGTAGATCTTCAGCGTCTGATCGGACGGAGCCGTTTCTTTTTCGGTGAAATCCCACGCCTTTCTGGCATGATCGGGGAAGGTCAGGATCACGGGAGACCCCCACTCTTCGGCCGTTACCTTACCGTCGATAGCGATGTTGCCCGAGAAAGGAGAAACGGCATCTTTCACGAAAGCGACACGGTTGAGCGTAAAGGGAATCATCTTGCCCTGATGCGGGGCATCGCCGGAGCCGATATGGCCGGTCTGGAGATGATAGACATTTGCCTTGGCTCCCTCTCCCGTATAGGTCGTACCGATCGAAGCACTCAACGCCATGTCAAGACCGGTACCCAGATCAACATTTGTTTTGGCGTAAGGGATACGCATTTCATAGGTATAGGTCTTGGTGGCGGCATCGTAGACGATCTTGTAATCGTCGGACGACGGCGTCCATGCTTCCATACCGGTGCTGCGGCACTCAACCTTGGGCTTGCCGTCATTATCCAGCCACATCACAAAGCCGGCCAACTGTTCCTTACCGTCCACGAGCGGCACGGTGGTCTGTTCATTATAGGCGGCCAGATCGAACAGGAAGTGGGCGCGTTCGGTCGCCTGCTTATTCACACTCCCCTGCTGTTCCGAAGCATTGAGGGTAGCGCCGACATAGATATAATCCTCATCATTGGTCAGCCACAGGCACGCCAACTGGTCATTATTTACGGCAGAAGGTTCGTTGGTGGCGAAAGAGCCCCAGGTATTCTGAGTATGCTCGGGGTTGGTCACGATAACGGGATAGCCCCATTCCTTGGCGCTGATCTTACCGTCGATCGCCACACCCTCGCTGATATACGGCACACGATCTTTCACATAATACTGCTGTTTCAGAGTCAGTTTGAGTGCGTTACCTTTAACAGGGAAAGCTCCTGCGGTAGATGCCGTTTCCATATTCGCCGCGCCGGTACCGCCGATGTTATAGCGGTTATTGGTCTGATTTGCAGCACTGGAGATATTTGAGTCGCCAACCAGAACAGACAGGGCGATATCCTGCGATCTGGTCAGATCAATATTGGTAGCGGTAATGGGAATACGCATCTCGTAGGTATAGGTCTGTGTCGCTTCGTCATACTTAGCCATACGGTCGGCATCGGTTAATTTGACCTTATCGGCATCGAGCCCAAAGGCGTACTGGCGATGGGTCAATGTATCGTTAATGAAGCCGATACGGAAGCCGGAGAACTGCGACAGATTATTGACAACAGGCACCGTATTGGTATCGTCCCACTGACCAATGGCGATCGACACATTGGGTGCGCGGAAGAAGCTGGCCTGTTTCTGGCTGACTACCGAGTGATCCATAGTAACGGCCAGATAGATATAATCATTATCGTTAGTAGCGTAGACCTTGACACGCTGTTCACTGTTCACATTCGTGGGCTGTGTTTTGGAAAATCCGCTGGTACCCCATGTCTTAACGGCATGATAGGGCGAGGTGATGATGACCGGATCGCCCCACTCGGACGTGGATACGTTGGCGTCGATGATGATGTCTTCCTTTTTCAGTTCCACGGTGTTATGGATATAGGTGTCAGGATCAATGGGTTTAAAGGCATTGAGCTTGACTTTCATCGACTGCCCCTTGTTAGGGAACGGGTTTGGTGCATTGTATGTACGATTGGCGTTGTCCATATTACCGGCACCGGTACCGCCGATGTTGTATCGGTTATTGTTGGCGTTGGTGGCACTGGAGATATTGGAGTCGCCGACATAAATTGACAAAGAGATATCGCGAGATTCTTCCAAATTGATATTGGTCGCACTAAACGGAATACGAACCTCATAGGTATAGGTCTGGGTTTCCTCGTTGTATTCGGCCAGATAATCCGATTTAGCTAACGTAACCTTGGTTTTGTCAAACTGGAAGGCCTTAGGCACCAATCGGAGTTCTCCGTTCACCCAACCGATGCAGAAGCCGGAGAACTGTTCGTTCTCCACACCATCCGTCGTAATGCGGGGAACGTGATTATCCTTATCCCACTTGGAAATGGCAATGGAAATATTCGGAGCTCTGAGAAGGCTGCCCTGCAACTCAGACTTGACGGAATGATCCATGGTAACGGCCAAATAGATGGCATCGTTATCATTGGTGGCATACACCTTCACTCGCTGTTTCAAGTCCACATTGGTCGGCTGCAACGCTGAGAAGCCGGAGGTCCATTGCGTAGGCGCATGGCCGGGCGAAGTAACGATCATGGGTGCGCCCCATTCGTCTTCCGACACGTTGGCGTCAATGGTGATACCGCCTTCTTTTTTCTTGGCTACTTCGTAATTCACATAAGTGCCTGCATCGTAGTCGATATACTCATTGAGCGTGATCGGCATAGCCTGCCCCATGTTGGGGAAATTGCCGGCTGTATTTGCTTGGTCCGCATTGCTGGCACCGGTACCGCCGATGTTGTAGCAGTTATTGTTGGCGTTGGTGGCACTGGAGATATTGGAATCACCCACCTTGAGCGAAAGAGCGATCTTGTTGGATTTTTCCAAATTGATATTGGTAGCGCTGAACGGGATGCGAATCTCATAGGTATACATATTGGTATCCGTATCGTATTCAACGATATAATCGCCGTTCTTCAGCGCAACATTATCACCATTTTTGAACGACTTTGCGATATAAGACAAGCCTCCGTTACGAATGCCAACGAGGAAGCTGGAGAATTGTTCATACTCAGCACCGCCATCCTTAACACGAGGAACGGTGGTAACGTCATCCCATTGGGCGATATTGACGGTAATATTCGGGCAACGGTTAAAACTACCCTGAATTTCACTCTCCACCGAGCGACCGAGAGTTACAGCCAGATAGATATAGTCGTTATCGTTGGTGGCATACACCTTTACGCGCTGATTGTGGTTAATGTTCGTAGTCTGAATGGTTTGATAGCCTTTCGTCCACCGACCGAGCGCATCTGCGGGCGAGGTGACGATCATCGGCTCACCCCATTCTCCCGGCACAAGATCGCCATCAATTGTGATGTCGCCGTTTTTCGGAGCCACGGCGGTGTTGGCATAGAAGTTGGTATCGATAACTTCCACGGGGTTGAGGCTGACCTTCATCGCCTGATTGTTGGCATGAACGAAGGTGCCTGCATTTTTCGCATCTTCGTATCTGTCTACTGCCGTACCGCCCATAAGATAACGGTTATTGGACTTCAGATCAGCATTAGGGAAATAGTTCGAATCTCCCACAAGAAGCGACAGGGCAATATCCCGAGACTTTGACAGATCAATATTGGTAGCGCTAAACGGGATGCGAACCTCATAGGTATAAGCCCCATCTTTATATGTAGCATATCGATCCGTATCCGCCAGCTTCACCTTATCGGCATCCAGTTGATTGGCGTACTGCCGATGGCTGAGTGTTCCGTTCAAGAACCCGACACGGAAAGCCGAGAATTCCTCATACTCCTGCTCCTCAATCGTAACATGAGGAACCGTAGTGGTCTCATCCCACTGTGCCAGCGTCAGCGAAATATTGGGGGCGCGAAGGAAACTCGCCTGACCGTAACCGGCATCCGAATGATCCATGGTAACGGCCAGATAGATATAGTCGTTGTCGTTGGTGAGATAGACCTTAACGCGTTGATCGTTGTTAACATAGCTGTTTTGGGGATTTTTGTAACCATTATTGCCCCATTCTGCTTTTGCGTGTTGGGGTGAAGTGATGATCATCGGCTCGCCCCATTCCTTGGCTGTGACGTTACCGTCGATCGTAGGGGCAAACACCGGCATTTTTCCTGCCGTGTACTCGGCATAGCAGTCAGCAAAGTCAGCAGGAGCCGCCGTGACTAACGAAACGCCGATCCCCAGCAACAACATGCCGGCCAGTATTGAGGACAGTAATTTCTTGATCTTCATTCTCACTTCTCCTTCCTTTTATGTTTTATAACGGCCAGTACAATTCCGACACCAACAAGAATGGCAACCACGGAAACACCCAACAAGATCCAAGGCGTAGCCGACGGGGGTTCTTGCGGCATTGGTTCGGGTTGTATGTCGTCAACCACCGATTCCTCGATTTCCGGTTCCGGTTCAGGAATCGGCTCCTCTGCATAGATCAGCAGCAGCGGGTTATTCTTTAAGAACGCCTGCGGATCGTCAGCCTCAACAGCCAAACGCACCGCCTGCGACACAAACCAGCGGTTGCCCGCCATGTCGGGAGAGGCGTTTTCGGCCAAAGCATCGGTCATTTCAAAGGCCATGACAATCTGTTCGGTATCGGCCGTGACCACACCGTAGAGATCCTTATACGGTAAAACAATCTCATAATTATAAGAATAGGTATCCGGATCCACGAATATTGCGGCATTGGGCTTGTATGTTTTGGATTCTTCTATCTTATTGACACCATTGGCAAAAGTATCCACAAAAATGCCGCGAGTCGGGTCATACTTGGGACGCATATTGCAATAGTACCAATTCTCATACGGTACGCCGTACGCCATTTCCTTATTGGCAATGACTGTTTGAGGGTCATAGGCACCGATGGCAATACGCATACCGGGATGCTTCCATCCGTCTGTGCCGGTATACTCATAGTCGATGTGATCCACATTCACGAAGCGGAAAGCGAAATATAAATTTTTGTCATCGCGGCGGGCGTACATTTCCAAGGACTGTTCATACATGATGTCATCCTTAAAATAGTCCCACAACACCCATCCGGGCGTATCTCGAAAATCATCGTAAGTATATACCGCATCGGGCTCGCCCCACTCCTCTGCCGTGACCTTGCCGTCCACCCTCACCGTCGGGACGGTCGGGCTGACGTAGGTTGGCGTTACAAGAGGAGCTTCTTCCGCAACAACGGGCAGACTCATCAGTACCGTCAAAACCATGCATATAATCAAAAGTTTTTTCATGATTTCTTCCTTCTGACTATCACCAGTACCGTTAGGGCAACAAGAACAACCGTCACGGCCGCGGCTATGATCACCGCCGTCAACGAAATGCCCGTTTTCTGTTGTTGGTTACGCTGCACGTCTTCGTAGTAAATCGAACCGATCTGCTGCTCAGGATCCGACGCCGCCACAAACTCATTGGTGACCATGTCGGCGGTTGAGCTTACTTTAATGAGGATCGGGTTGGTCTTGGCATGGGCAAAGTAAAAAGGTCCCATGCCTGCCCATGCGCGCTCGGCGGCACGGGAAAGCAGATAGCGATTGGCTGTCTTACCGTTGCTGGGCCCGCCGATGTCAAAGGCCATCAGACAAACACCCGTACCTGCCAAATCAACAGGCGTAGAGCCGTCAGCTACACGAACTTCATAGGTATAGGTGCGGGTGGCCTTGTCGTAGCTGGCTTCGTAATCGTCTGTTTTAAGCAAAACGATATCCATGCCTGAAGTTCTGGAGTCAGCCGCCTTGCGTCCATCTACCAGACCGACCATGAAATGGCCGTACTTTTCATAGACCTTGCCGGCATGGCGCGCCCAAGGCACCACGGTATTTTTATCGTAGGTGGCAATGGAAAATCCGAAATGAGGGTGATTGGTGAGTTCCTTAACGCTCTTTGCCGCATCGTCGTAATCAACGCCGATCAGTTTACAGGCGACATAAATGGTATTGCCCTCATTGACAACATAGATCTCTGCCTGCTGATCGGTGGGCAGTTCAGATGTATTGGAAACATATTCCCAACCCATATTATACTTAGCATCCACGCTTTGCGGGGTAACCGTGAGAATGGGTTTTCCCCACTCGCCGCTGTTGATTTTGCCGTCAATAATGATGTTATCCGCATTGGCGTTCAGGGTAATCACGTGTGATACTCCAGGGTACTCTCCGGCGCTTACCCCAACGGTCAAAACCGCCAAAAGGGACAAAACGACCAATACAAAAGTTACTGTCCTTTTCATTCGGGCTGCACCTCCTTATTGACTTTCATACGACGGATGATCAAAACCAAAGCCATAGTAATCAGACAGGCAACGGACAAGCCCAGACATCCATAGAACACCAAAGCCATCCACGAGATACCCGCATTATCGGCTTCACCCATCGGACCGGGGACACCGACAATATCCGCCGAATCATCCACAAATACCTTAGCATCGCCCGTGTTTGTATTGTTACCGACTTCCTTCATACTCTGGATCTGAGAGAAGGTTGCCAATTCGATCTTGATGCACTGATCGGTATGCGAATACTTCTCAGCACCGCCGCCCGTTTGCGCACCTAAACCAACTAAGAACCGGTTGGGACCATCACCTTCACAGCTAATGGTATTGGACTGATTATCCAAATTTATAACGGCAGAGAAAGCAATCTCATTGTTCTTTTCGATCTCTACGTTTGAAAGCACAAAAGGAACGGCAACCTCATAGGTCATAGTTCGGGTCTTCTCATCGTATTTGGCAACATAGTCCTTGTTGGGAAAAATCGGTTTTGCGTTGATACCTTGAATAAATGCATCGGCATACATTTTTCCGTCGGTGGCCAGATACACACGGTAGCCGGTAAACTGTTCGTATTTGGTGCCCAGATGGTCGGTAATAAACACGCCGGTGCCATCTACCCATTTGGAAAAGGTGAAACAGAAATTCATCTGTCTGCGGGTCGAATAGTAAGGGGTAACTCCCTTGGTGATCGTTTCGGGATCCACGTTATGTACCACGCAGGCCACATACAGGTTCTCGTCGGTATTGGTCACGTACAGGTCAAAGGTCGTATCGGCATTGCCGGTGGAATCGTACCACCAAGCGGTAAGGCGGTTATCGATCTCTCCGTCCTCTGCCTGCTTCATGGTGACCCCCTTATAAATGGGCTTGCCCCATTCTTTTTCGGTAACATTACCGTCAATTTTTACCCATTTAGGCTCCGAAACCTTATAAACGGGAGGCTTGGATGCCGCTGAAACCGGCACACATAAGGAAAGAAGTACAACAACCGTCGCCAGTAAACAAATCCATTTTTTCATTGCATCTTCCTCCTTTAACATTCATTCAGAGCATAATCGACAAGATTAAGCATCAAACGGTCAGCCACAGGCATACCGATACTATCCATGATACCGAACGTATGCAGGATGATCGTCCCTTCACCCCACTCATAAGCACCCGCAACAGGCGCCTTGAGCAAAGTACCCTCGGTGGCATTATCCTTAACGCCGACGCACATGGTCAGCGCAAACACATCATAGGGAGCGGTAGTAATTTCAAAATACTCACCGGGATATACATCCTCGGAGTACAACGGGCTCATCATGCTGTTATCATGCAGACCGTTACTGAAGGTCTTATCAAACATCATGGTATCGTAGTGGTAAAGCCAGTTATCGCAATCCTTACGCAAGGTCGCACTACCGTAAGGCAGGTTGGAAGAACCAAAGTTACCGAAGGCATCGGGATTCACACCAACGACCGTAGTTCCCGTTTCTTTCATGGATTTGTAGATGGCCTGCAAGGTGCGGTTCTTGGTATTGACACCGCCAAGCAAGATCGTGCAGCCTGCAGGGATGTTTTCGGGATCCAGTTCAACACACGTAAGTCCTGCATTCTCCAGAATTTTCTTCGATTCCCCCTTAAAACCGAGCACATAGACCGTGCCTGAGAGTTTGGGCAGGTCAGAAGCGTCAGTCACCCAGAAGGTGCGGGTACGGGAAATACCCGTGCCGACCAGATCCACATTGATGCGGTAGGTGCCCGTCTTTTGATCGGCTAAGGGAATATTCTCATCAAAGACCAAGACGGAAGAGATATATCTGCCGTTCTCATCTCTCGGGGGCGTAACGGCAACGTCCTTCTCCCATACCAATCCCTCGTCACCGGTAACGGTGATATGGGCGGTATATTCCTTGTTTTCCAATTTCCCCAAATCGGACAAATAGATCTCAGCGTCCAGACCTTGGGTATTGTAGATATTATAATGATCGATGTTCAGACACCAGCGGGTATCGGCCCAACCGTCGATCAGCATTTCATACATGCCGTCCTTAAGATCGGTCGTTCCCTCCAATACACCCTCGCCTCGGCCGGACCCGTCATCACTCATGGTCAACGAGTAGCCGTTATACTTGGGATTGGAACGGATAAAGTCAAAGATCTGTCCGCGAACATCAGCGGCCAATACCTGTGTGTCGCGGAGCAACAGTTCAGGCGTGGCATAGGCCGAGGCCATGTTGTACTGATTATACAAGGTATACAACTGGCTGACCTGATTAAGTCCTCGTCCGGCGCCGGTCAAAGTAAATTCGCCTTTCGCTTCCTGCTGCCATGTGCGAAGCATAGAAACGAGGTTGGTCTGCGAACTGTAGCCGCTTTCGGAAATAAATACGGCATTTTCCTTGTCAGCATAAAGATTGAAGCGTTCTCTGATTTTTTCGTTGAGAGGAATACGGGGATAGTAGTGAACATCACCCATGACTTCTTCACAGACAGACGAGCTGCTCTCTTCCATCGTGCCCTCGTTACCCAGATACACGTCCCATGTCTGAGAACCGGGGTTGCAAGCTGAGCCGACTGTAGGATCATTGTCCCAACGGCCGGAGCCGAGGAATACCAACACATCATTGTTATAGGCACGCACAACTTCCAAGGCGTTAACGGCCGAGCGGAAGGTATTCAATCCTTCATAATCAATACGGTTATCGTAGCACTCATTCAGAATACCGAAAATACCGAGGGAAACGTGATTGCGGTCACGCTCCATCACCTGCGCCACCTCGCGGCGAACCAATGCTTCACTGTCGATGGTATCGGTCATGTTCCATGCCGATGCCGGCTCCTGATAGACAAGCAGACCGATGCGGTCGCAATAATCCAGCAGTTCCGACATACCGGGGGCGGCCAAAAAGCGCACCATGTTATAGCCGCTGGCCTTATAGAAGTCAAGGGTCGCCGTCTTGCGCTCCGGCTCAGCCATGGTAGCCGTGGTTTCGACTACATTCTTGTTGCTGATCGACATGTGCATACTCTTCACAAAGAAGCGCTCACCGTTGAGCATGAAGTAACCGTCTTCATCTACACGCAGATCCTTAAATCCGGTCTGCACCGAGGTGGATTCCGACCATGCCGAGTCATATGCCTTGGCGCTCACACGAGCGGTATAGAGATACGGATCATCGGGACTCCACGGACGGAAATCCTTCACATTGACCGTCAGCACATGTTCCGAATAACCGGGAGTGGCTTCTACCGTGCTCTCCCCCGCCGCCACAATAACATTCCGGTTGTAGGGGGTCATTTCAGTGGAAAGATTTACCATAACGGAATTTTCACTTGGGTTGTTTAAAATAACCTTAACATCCACATTACCGGTATCGTACTTAGTATCAACGAAGACATTACCCATGGAAATTTCGGGAACAACACTCAGATACACCGGCTGTTGCACATGCTGCGCCAAGCTCTGATATGCGGGAAGTGCCTGCCACTGTTGACCGCGGAACGTACCTGTATCGCGAGGGAAGAAGGCACGCACGGCCAGCAGATTTTCACCGCCTTCTATCATATAATCGGTCAGATCAAAGGAAAACTTGTTCCAGCAACCCTCATTTTCACCGATTAAATAGCCATTAAACCAGATCTTGGTGTAATAAGCCCAGCCTTGGAAGGTGACGATCACGCGCTGGCCCTCTTCCACCTCAAAATCGGGAGTGAAGCGATTGTAGTACCACACAACCGGAATCATGACCTTGTTCGGGAAATGTGGCAAGGAAATGGTTTCACCCTTACTGGGAAATCCCTGATACCACTTTTCGATCTCGCCGACGTCCAGCTTATCGGTCAAACGATGCCAATCATCTTTAAGTACCATAGTAGCATTGGGCACCGACTGTTCTGCGACGGTTTCCGTCTCCTTAGCCGATACTCCGCTCACGGTA
>JAZNYQ010000010.1:0-33316 GCA_045594545.1 Eubacteriales bacterium
AGGCGGTTTTGCTTCTCCTTGATCTGGGGCGTGGGGGTCAGACCCTCCAAGCGGATACGGGAGGCGGCCTCGTCCATCAGGTCGATGGCCTTGTCGGGCAGGAAGCGGTCGGCAATATAACGGGAGGCGAGGCGGACGGCGGCCTCGATGGCCTCGTCGAGGATCTTTACCTTATGATGGGCCTCGTAGCGGTCGCGCAGTCCCTTGAGAATTTCGATGGATTCGTCCTCGGACGGTTCACCCACCGTGACCGACTGGAAGCGGCGCTCGAGGGCGGCGTCCTTTTCGATATATTTACGGTACTCGTCGATGGTGGTGGCACCGATGACCTGCAATTCGCCTCGGGAAAGGGGCGGTTTGATGATATTGGCGGCATCGACGGCGCCCTCGGCACTGCCGGCACCGACGATGGTATGGATCTCGTCGATAAACAGGATGATATTGCCCGCTTTGCGGATCTCTTCCAGCACCTTTTTGATGCGTTCTTCGAACTCGCCGCGGTATTTGGCGCCGGCGATCATGGCGGCCAGATCGAGGGCAATGACCTTTTTATCCAACAGATTTTCGGGCACTTCGCCGTCGGTAATGCGCTGAGCCAAGCCCTCGGCCACCGCCGTTTTGCCCACGCCCGGTTCGCCGATGAGGCAGGGGTTGTTCTTGGTGCGGCGGGAGAGGATCTGGATGATGCGGGTGATCTCGGTTTCCCGACCGATGACGGGGTCGAGTTTCTTCTCGGCGGCCATGGCGGTGAGGTCACGGCCGAATTGGTCGAGGGTAGAGGTCTGTCCGTGATTTGCGGCGGGCTGACCCTCATTCATGTCAAGAGGAGCGCCCTCGGCGTTGCCGGCCAGTTTTTCCAGAATAAATTGGTAGAGGGTGCCGGCGTCGATGTCCGATTCTTCCAGAATGCGACCGGCCATTGAGTCGGTTTCCTTTAACAGAGAGAGCAGCAAATGCTCGGTGCCGACATAACTGTTATTGAGGGCGCGGGCCTCATGGTAGGCGCCCTCTAACACCTTTTTGACGCGGGGAGTCATGTCGCCCGCCGAGAGGTGGGAGGGGGAGCCGATGCCGATATGGTCGGCTATTTTTTTTACGATGTTTTCCACCGTCAGCCCTTTTTCGAGCAGGGTCTTGCCGGCGAAGGAGTCCTGTTCGCGGCACAGGCCGAGAAGCAGGTGTTCGGTGCCTAAGTAGCTGTGGCCCAGCTCGGCGGCCGAGCGCAGGGCGAGGTTGAGGGCGTTTGCCGCCCGTTTGGTAAAGCGGTCAAAGATCATACGATCACTTCCTTATTCTAAAGATTGGCGCAGGATATCGGCGCGCAGTTTGTCGCGACCCTCGGGGGTGCGGCCTTCGGGAATGGCGGCCAGCACGGCGGGGCGCAGATTTTTATAGAGCGAATCGAGTTTGGCGGGGGTTTGGGCATTGATGCCCAGTTCGGCGCCCAAGCGCATGAGGGAATATAATTTTTCCAGTTCCTTGCTGCTCATGCTTCGGGCGTAGCGGGCCGTGCCTTCGGCGCGGAAGATGCGGTCGTCAATGGCCAGCGCGTCGGCTTTATACCACGCTTCGGCCAGTTTCTTTTCCTGTGCGCAGACCGACTCTAAAATGCGCTCGATGCGGTCTAAAATCTCGGTTTCGGTGATGCCGAG
The DNA here is from genome assembly GCA_045594545.1 of Eubacteriales bacterium. Taxonomy (GTDB): domain Bacteria; phylum Bacillota; class Clostridia; order Oscillospirales; family UMGS1783; genus CAKSHC01. Next base: position 1,653 of record JAZNYQ010000010.1, read on the forward strand.
GGTGAACATATTGCTCAGTTGGTACAGTTCGGCCGAGGAGCCGCTGCCCTCGCCGAAGTTGCCGCGCATGGTCACGCCCAGCCGTCCGGTTTCGGAAATCAGATCACGCAGAGCGCCGGTGGAGGTAATGACGGGCAGATGGAGCATACAGGATGCGCGCATGCCCGTGCCGAGGTTGGTGTGGCAGGCGGTGAGGTAGCCTAACTTTTCGCTGTAGGCAAAGTCAAGATGGGCGCCCAACAGACGGTCGATCTCCTTGGCTTTTTGGTAGGCCTCTTTAAGGGCATACCCATCGGCAAAGGCTTGGATGCGCAGGTGGTCTTCCTCGTTGATCATAATAGACAGGTCGCGGCTTTTGCTGACGATCAGACCCCGACCCGCCTCGCCGCCGGCAAAGGCGGGGGAGATGAGGTGGCGTTCGGTCAGTTCCAGCGCCTTTTCGCGGGGGAGGGTGTCCATATCAATATAATCATATTGCCCCGAAAAGTCTTCGCTTATGCTGAAAAAGGCCTCTTTCACCTGTTCGCAGATGGCTTTTCTGGTTTTCATATCGCCCGTTTCGCTTAGACGGTCGGGGAAAGGATAGTTGAGATTGCGGGCAAAGCGCACCCGAGAGGATACGGCATAGCAGTCGGCACTCATTGTTCTTCCTCCTTTTTCAGGGCCTTGATGCGGTCGCGCAGGGCGGCCGCCTGTTCAAATTCTTCCTTGGCAATGGCGGCGCGCAACTCCTCCTCCAACTGTTCCCGTTCGCTCTTTTTGGGCGGTTCGGGCGTGGTGTCGGTATGGGTGGCGGTGCCGTGGGAGCGGGTGATGGCGGGGGTCAGTTCCTTTTCAAAAAAGGTGTAGCACTGCGGGCAGCCGAGCATCCCCGTGGCCGAGATGGTGTCCATCGTTGCCCCGCAGGTGGGGCAGGCGCGGCGGGTGGGGCGGACCTTTGGCAGGTCAAAGCCCAGCAGCGATACCTTATCAAAGGCCAGCTCCTTGGCGCACTGGGCACACAGATGCAGTTCGGTCGTATGCCCCCCGACGGTGCGGGAGATAAAGGTGTTGGCTTGACGTTGATGACAGTTTTGACATAACATAGGAATCATTCCTCCTTTTTAGGAAATGGTAGAAACCAGCATATTTTTGAAGAGGCGGGCACGGATGATATTGCGGTCTTCCCGTGCCAGCGGGGCCAGCGCCCGATCGGAGAGGGCGGCGGCGATCAGACGGCACTGCTCGGTGGTGAGGATATCATAGGCCAGCAAATTTTTGAGGTGTTGGCTGGCCGTTTCGGCATCCAGACTCTCGCCGATGGCGTTGACCAGATGCATGATGCGCCCCGCATCGTTGTCCTGCACCCGATAGATGCGGATATACCCGCCGCCGCCGCGGCGGCTCTCGATGCGGTAGCCCTGCTCAGGACGGAAGCGGGAGGCCAGTACATAGTTGATCTGGCTGGGCACCACGCCGAAGCGCTGGGCCAACTCCTGCCGTTGCACTTCCAACTCGCCTGTGCTCTCGTCCAGCAATTCCATTAAAAAGGCGGCGATATTATCGGTTAATCCCATTTGAAAATCTCCTTTTGACTTTGACTATATTTGACTATTCTGACTATAGTATACACAATGGTCAGGAAAAGTCAAGAGGGTATGGGAAAATTTTTTTGGTCGAGGGGGGTAAAGCGGGCATGTTCTTTGGATTTTTGCTCTTTTTCTTGTAGCGGCGGCGGATTTTTCATAGCGCATTTCCTTTCTTTTCTTTTATTATATGAAAGGAAAGGGGAGATATGCCTGAAAATACAAATGAATGACCCCTCGGTTTTCCAAGGGGTCGTGTTGCAGGATGTATAGGTACAAATTAATTGCTCGTACGAATAATTTCCGTTCCCTTATTAAGTATTTGCAAATATTCGGCAAACATATAATTTTTATACCTTTTTTTGTTTGGAGTTTGATCAACAAGAATGCCTAATTCGCAAAAGAGTTCCACTATGGTGCTGGCAGTTGGTAGTGATATATTCAAGATTTCAGAGATTTCTTTTTTTGTTATAATAGGTCTTTCAAAAAGCAAATCCAACAACATTCTATTACTATTATTGCTTTTGTTGTTCAGTAAAAGCAGGTTCGAGTAATTGTTCTGCAGATCAATAATTTGTTTTGCAGATTCTGTGGCCTCATCTGATACAGAAGCAACGCCCTTTAAAAAGAATTTAATCCAGCCCTCCCAGTCACCTTTTGTTCGAACATCCATTAAGCGGTCATAGTATTCAACTCTATTTTGCTTAAAATAGTAGCTGATATATAATAATGGTTTAGATAGAATTTCTTGTTGACACAACCAAAATGTGATTAACAGTCTACCCATGCGGCCGTTTCCATCTAAAAACGGGTGGATGGTTTCAAATTGTGCATGAATTAGGGCAATTTTTATCAGGGCAGGCATATCATCATCCATATGCATGTAATTTTCAAGGTCTGCCATTGCTAGCTCCATGTCCTCTACGGCAGGAGGGATAAATGTTGCCGTTTCCAGTGTGCAACCTTGATGACCGATCCAGTTTTGCGATTTTCTAAACTCTCCGGGATTCTTGTTGGAGCCCCTAACATCTTTAAGGAGGATTTGATGTATATTTCTAATTAATCGTAAACTTAGGGGGAAGCTATTTAGTTTTTTTAATCCCCAATCCATGGCGTGAACATAGTTGACAATTTCACTAACTTCATTAAAGGATCTGTCATTTAATTCATTTGACGGAGCATTTAAGACATCAACGAGGGAGGCTTGAGTACCTTCTATTTGCGCACTTAATACTGCCTCTTTTTTTACATACATGGCGACGAATAATTCGGGATTAGGTAAAATCTGTGTAATACCATCAAGTCTTCCGAGTTTGCGGTCGGCAACGGAAAGAAGTTTTTGCATTTCCGCATCAAATATAATAGGAGGATCGGGAGGCAGCTTGGCTGGTACAAATGCAGCGTACCCTCGTGTAGTATTCATAACGACACCAGCTCTTTTAGATTCTAATTTCATTATTTAACACTCCTATTATATATTTACAACTTAAAAATTATACCGTTTTTTTTATTTAGGATTTTAGCGGGAATTCTAACTAAAAAACATTTAAGCAAGAAAACTACACAAAATTCTAACTAAAATAATTATAGCATTTTTTTAGTTAAAGTCAATAAAAATACAAATAAGTAATAATTTTTTAACCTAAAAAGGCAGACACGATTGTGCCTGCCTTCTTGTTAGCATGTGCCATGTAACATATTTATTATTGTTGAGCGTTGTGGGCTTCGCGGACGGCTTTGGCCAGTTGGTCGGCGCAGGAGGTGGGGCGGGGCCCGCAGGTGTTGCCCGACAGGGTTTGTTCGATCTGATCGACGGTCATGCCTTCGACCAGTTTGCCGATGGCTTTGAGGTTGCCGTTGCAGCCGCCCGTGAATGTTACATTACGGACGATATCGCCATCCAGATCGAGGGTGATGGCGGTGGAGCAGGTGCCCCGAGTTTTATAAGTATAGGTCATGATCTTCCTCCGAAAAAACAACAAAGATGCCCGAAAACTGCGGGCACCTTCGTTAAAGGAATGAAAAGAATGATGAAAAAGTTCTAATCTCTACCCGTAGTATACCATACTTTGTCAAATTTGTAAACAAAAAATTAATAAATTTTTACAGGCCGCGGAACAGGCTGCCCAGCATCAACAGGGAAAAGCCGGCAACGGGGAACCAAAAATGGTATTCGGAGATAAAGGGGATAGAGATAAATCGGCCGACGATGCCCAGCACGACGATGAGCAGGGACAGAATGAGGGTGCGTACCGAGGGGGAGGTCAAGCCGCCGTTTCCTCTTGCCATAGTATCAACTCCTTGCGTTTTTTCTTAGCATACCACAAAATCGGCGGTTTGGCAATAAAAAGTCGAGCGTAAGAAAAAAGTAAGGATTTCGGGCAGCGGATATGGTATACTGGAGAAAAGGGGTGAGGATATGCGAATCGTAGTGGTAGACGATGAAAAGGAGATTGCCGATCTGGTGGCTGCGGTGCTTTTGGCGGAAGGGTATGAAGTAGATGTGTATTATGAGGCGCAGGCGGCCTTTTCCGACATGACCGAGCGGCCGCCGTCCTTGGCCATTTTGGACGTGATGATGCCCAAGATGGACGGCTTTACCCTGTGTGCCCGCCTGCGGGAGAAGCACACCTTTCCCATTTTGTTCTTAACGGCACGGCAATCGGACGGGGATAAGATCGCTGGACTGGCGGTGGGGGCCGATGATTATATTACCAAGCCCTTTTGGCCGCCGGTGTTGGCGGCACGGGTCAAGGCGGCGTTGCGGCGGTATACCACCTACGGAGCGGCGCCGAGTGAGGATCGGCTGACGGTGGATGGGATCTCCATTGATCGGGCCGAGCATATCTGTACCGTTATGGGAAAGCCGGTGGCGTTGACGCCGACCGAATTTTCCATTTTGTGGCTGCTGTGCGAGAGGGCGGGGCAGGTGGTATCGGCCGAGGACATCTTCCGCGAGGTATGGGGCGAGAGATATTTCGAGAGCAACAATACGGTCATGGTGCACATCCGTCGGCTGCGGGAGAAGTTGGCGGCGGCATCGACCGTGCAATACATTCAGACGGTATGGGGAGTGGGGTATAAAATTGAACGATCCGATCATTAAACGGTTTTTGGTGCGATGGGCGATCGGCACGGCGATCTACTGGGTGCCGCAGGCGATGCTGGAAATGTTGTGGTGGCGCAACGGATTGTGGGGTTGGGTTGGTCATGTGATACAGGACGTCTGGGCCTATTTATGGCATACGCCGGGCATTATGCAGGTGCTGATCGTGTCGGTCTATGTGGGGGCGACGATATGGTATGCGGTACGGTGTATGAAAAAACAGACCGAGCAGGTGCGTACCCAAGCCGAGCAAATGCAGGAGCAAGCCCAACGGGAGGCCGACAACCTTTCCTTTCTGGCGCACGACCTGAAAACGCCGCTGACCTCGGTAACGGGGTACTTATCTTTATTAAAAGAAGAAAAGGACAAGAAGAAACAGCAGGAGTATATCGGGATCGCCTTGACCAAGGCACGGCGGCTGGACGAGTTGCTCAATGATTTTTTTGAGCTGACGAGGCGGCAACCCAAGGCGAAAGCGGAGGTCAATCTGACCGTTTTGTTGTATCAGTTGACCGACGAGTTTTATCCGATGACGGAAGACCGTCACATGACCATGCGCACCGTGATCGCTCCGGACCTGAAAACATGGGGAGAGGGAGCCATGCTGATGCGGGTGTTTGCCAATCTGCTCCGCAACGCCGTCAATTACGGGCATGAGGGCAGTGAGATCCTGTTGTACGCCGCCGATTCGAGTGAGGGGTGTACGGTGCGGGTGCAGAGCCACGGCGACCCCATCCCGCCCGAACAGTTATCCACCATGTTTGATAAGCACGTACGGCTGGATACCGCCCGCCAGTCCCGATCGGGCGGGGCGGGGCTGGGGCTGACCATTGCCCGCCGGATCGTAGAGGAGCATAACGGGCAGATCGCGGCGTCCTGTGTGGAGGGCATGACCGAAATTACCGTAACCTTAAGAAAACCGTAAGGAAAAGACAAGAAAAGAGCAAAACACCCTTTGGCTGTAGCGAGTAAGATACGGTCAGGGGGTGTTTTTATGTATCAAGCGGCGTTGCGAGGGGCGCTGGCGCTGGTTGTGCTGGCGCATCATATCAGTTTATTTGTGCCGATGGGAGGCATGGGGGCTATTCTGCGGGAGTGCGGCAAGCCGGCGGTGGCGGCCTTTTTGTTTTTGTCGGGACAGGGGTTGATGCGGCAGGTTCGGCAACGGCAAGGGTATCTCGACGGGTTTATGGGGCGACAGATGAAAAAGTTATGGGTGCCCTACAGCGTTGTGGCGGTGTGCAGTTTTTTGGCGTGGCCGCTCACGCACGGGCACGGATTTGGCTGGGCGGATCTGTGTGACCGTTTTCGGTACGGCGATCCGATCGTCAGCAACGGGTGGTACGTCTTCTTCTTGGCGGCGCTCTATGGTGTTTTCTTTTTATCGGCAAGAATTTTGCGGCGGCCGTGTTGGATCGTGAGTGTAACGGCGGCAGTGGCCCTGGGATGGGTCCCCGTATGTCGATGGATCGGATGGGGCTCGTATTGGTCGGCCTCGGGGCCCGCCTTTGCGCTGGGACTGGCGTGGGGTGCATGGGGAAAGCCGAGCCGAGAGGGACGGGAGCGATGTCGGGTGACGGCTTGGTTGAGCGCTATCGGGTATGAACTGTATTTGGTGCAGGGATTGGTTCTGCTGTTGTTGCGGCGGTATGCCGACGGCGCGGTGTTTTGCGTGGCGGGTGCGATGCTGTCGATACTGGCGGCGGCGGGACTCCATAATATAATAAGAAAGACAGACGTCAAAAAAGGAAGTTGCATTTCGTCGATGCGTTCTCGTCGGCGTACAAAGGTACGGTAGAGAGCGCATCGACGGAAAACAAAGAAAACCCTTGCAACGCAAGGGTCCCTTAATGCTTTTTAAAAACTCGAAATACCTTATTTTATTCGTATGGTTGCGAGTGCAAATTTTTCTTTTCTTGTTTTCGGCTTTCTTTGTGCTGAAACGACTTTTTTGACCGTCTGAGGGGCAGGAAAGGGATAACCTTTCCTGCCCTTTTGTGCAACCTGACCAAAAGGGGGTGTGGGATTGGCATGGAAATTTTACATAGAAATGTTAGCACAAGATATTGACAGATATGAGGCAAATTTGGTATAATCATGTCAACATCTTGTATTATGGGAAAAGATGCGAAATACCGATAAGAAAGGCGGAAATGATGAAGATACATGGGTTACAGAAGCTGACGCTGTTGGATTTTCCGGGGCGAACGGCCTGCACGGTGTTCACGGCGAGATGTCAGTTGCGCTGTCCCTTCTGCCACAATGCGGCGTTGGCTTTCGGCGATGCGGGGCCGGCGCTGGATGAAGCGGAGTTCTTCCGATTTTTAGCCAAGCGGCAGGGGTTGCTGGAGGGTGTGTGTGTCACCGGCGGCGAGCCGTTGTTGCAGGCGGGTCTTTCGGACTTTCTTTCGCGTGTGCGGGAGATGGGGTATCTCGTAAAACTGGACACCAACGGCTTTTTACCCGATCGGCTCTCGGCGCTCATTGAGCAGGGCTTGGTCGATTACGTGGCGATGGACATTAAATCGTCGCCGCAGGGGTATGCAAAAGCCTGCGGGCTGGACGCGGTGGATATGCAGCCGGTCAGAGAGAGCATTGCGCTTTTGATGGGCGGCGGGGTCGATTACGAGTTTCGCACCACCGTGGTTCGGGGCATTCACGAGGAGTCGGACATGGCCGAGGCGGCCAAGCTCATCGAGGGTGCCGAACGGTATTTCCTTCAGCAATATGTCGATCCCGGTGATCAGGGCGGGTCGGGATTGTCGGCATTCTCTGCTCAAGAGATGCAACGGTTTGCCGCGGTGGCAAAGCCCTATGTAAAAAATATAGGAATACGAGGAGTGTAACGATGTATCAGGTTACCAAACGCGACGGCCAAGTGGTCGATTTCAACATTTCCAAGATCAGCGCCGCCATCGGCAAGGCTTTTGAGGCGCAAGGCAAGCAGTATACGCAGGACATCATTGACCTGCTGGCTCTGAAGGTTACGGCCGATTATGAGCCCAAGATCGTAGACGGGATGATCTCCGTTGAGGCCATTCAGGACTCGGTCGAGTCGGTGCTCATCGCCGCCGGCTATGCCGATGTGGCCAAGTGCTACATTCTCTACCGTAAGCAGAGAGAAAAGATCCGTAACATGAAGTCCACCATTCTCGACTACAAGCAGGTGGTTGACAGTTATGTAAAGGTTACCGACTGGCGTGTCAAGGAGAATTCCACCGTTACCTATTCGGTCGGCGGTCTGATCCTCTCCAACTCGGGCGCCGTTACCGCCAACTATTGGCTCAGTGAGATCTACGACAGTGAGATCGCCAACGCCCACCGCAACGGCGACATTCATATTCACGACCTGTCGATGCTGACCGGCTATTGCGCCGGCTGGAGTTTAAAGCAGTTGATCGTGGAAGGCTTGGGCGGTGTCCCCGGCAAGATCACCTCGGCTCCCGCCAAGCATCTGGTCTCCCTTTGCAACCAGATGGTCAACTTCCTCGGTATCATGCAAAACGAGTGGGCGGGCGCACAGGCCTTCTCCTCGTTCGATACCTATCTGGCCCCCTTTGTGAAGGCCGATAAGCTGACCTATCATGAGGTCAAGAACTGCATCCAGTCCTTTATCTACGGTGTCAATACCCCGTCCCGTTGGGGTACGCAGGCGCCCTTTACCAACATCACCCTCGACTGGACGGTGCCGGCCGACCTGGCCGAGATGCCGGCCATCGTAGGCGGCAAGGAGATGGACTTTAAGTACAAGGATTGCAAGGCCGAGATGGACATGATCAACCGTGCCTTCATCGAAACCATGATCGAGGGCGACGCCCACGGCCGTGGCTTCCAGTACCCCATCCCCACCTATTCCATCACCCGCGATTTTGACTGGAGCGAGACCGAGAACAACAAACTGTTGTTTGAGATGACCGCCAAGTACGGCACTCCCTATTTCTCCAACTACATCAACTCCGACATGGAGCCTTCGGACGTGCGTTCGATGTGCTGCCGTCTGCGTTTGGACCTGCGCGAACTGCGCAAGAAGTCGGGCGGCTTCTTCGGCAGCGGCGAGAGCACCGGTTCGGTCGGTGTTGTCACCATCAACATTCCCCGCATTGCCTATCTGGCTGAGAACGAGGAAGACTTCTACCGTCAGCTCGATCGCATGATGGATATTGCGGCCCGCTCCCTCAAGGTCAAGCGTGACATCATTACCCGTCTGCTCGACGAGGGCTTGTATCCCTACACCAAGCGGTATCTGGGCACCTTCAACAACCACTTCTCGACCATTGGTTTGATCGGCATGAACGAGGCTTGCCTCAATGCCAAGTGGATTCAGAAAGACTTGACTCATGAGAGCGCACAGGACTTCACCAAGGACGTGCTCAACCATATGCGCGAGCGCTTGAGCGATTATCAGGAGAAGTACGGCGACCTGTATAACTTGGAAGCCACGCCGGCCGAGTCGACCACCTACCGTTTGGCCAAACACGACGTAGCTCGCTATCCCGACATCATCACCGCGCCCGGTGAGACCCCCTATTACACCAACTCCTCCCACCTGCCGGTCGGCTACACCGAGGACATCTTCTCGGCGCTCGACATTCAGGACGAGTTGCAGACCCTCTACACTTCGGGTACCGTTTTCCATGCCTTCTTAGGTGAGAAACTGCCCTCTTGGAAGTCGGCGGCCAATCTGGTTCGCAAGATTGCCGAGAACTACAAACTCCCCTATTACACCCTGTCCCCGACCTATTCGGTTTGTAAGGATCATGGCTACTTAGCGGGTGAGCATTTCACTTGTCCCGAGTGCGGCAATAACGCCGAGGTCTATTCCCGTATTACCGGCTACTACCGTCCGGTACAGAACTGGAACGACGGCAAGACCGAAGAGTACAAGCAGCGCAAACTCTACGATGTAGCCAACTCCAAGCTTGACCCCGTTAAGCATCCTCAGGCAGAGGAAAAGGTTGAGGAGCCCTGCACGAGCACCGAGGCGGACGGGTATTACCTGTTCACCACCAAGACTTGCCCCAACTGCCCCGTGGCTAAGGCCAACCTCGAACGCATGGGAATCGCTTATACGGCGATCGATGCCGAGGAGAACGCCGAGTTGAGCGACAAGTACGGCATCCGTCAGGCGCCTACGCTGGTCATCATCAAGGACGGTCAGGTAGAAAAGGCGGCCGGTGTGTCGGCCATTCTGGCAAAAATTAGATAAAAAAAGAGAGGCATTTGCCTCTCTTTTTTTAATGAATGATGAATAATGAATAATGAATAATGAATAATTTCGGTAGAAACCTACGGTTTCTTTTTATATAAGGGAAAGCGGAGCTTTCTTCCGAAATGTGGGCAGACCCACATATCATACCGTAAGGTATATCATCCGCAGGATATCATACGCTTGTCGTATCTCATTTCAATGATATCTGCCTTACGGCAGATGATATACGGGCCTATGCCGTATGATATCGTCCTAACGGACGATGATATCCGTCGGGGACGGATTGCGGTGGAAACCTCGCTGGCGTTCGGTTTCTTTGCATGAAAGACGACGACGTGAACTTAGTTATAGTTTTTCGTACCTTTCTACCTTTACATAGTAAAAAAAGGATACTATAATAAAAGAAAAAGCGGTTTGGAGGGTTCGTTATGAAAGCCAATACATCCCGTCGGTGCGTGCATCTGGATTTCCATATGTCGCCCGAGATCGCCGGTATCGGCAAGCATTTTTCCAAGGAAAATTTCCAAAAAGCGCTCAAGGCGGCAAAATTAGAAAGCATTACTGTTTTTGCCAAATGCCATAACGGCTACTGCTATTATCCCACTCAGGTGGGTACCATGAATCCCAATTTGGATTTTGATCTGACGGGCGCCTGGATCGAGGCGGCGCACGAGATCGGAGTTAAGGCGCCGGTGTATATTACGGCGGGTTGGTGCGCCTTAGATGCCGAGCAGCATCCCGATTGGCGCGCGGTGCGCAAGGATGGCAGCTACGATACGGTGAATTTTGACATGGCGGCGGCGCCCTATCAACCCAAGCCCGATACCAGCTGGATTCGGCTGTGCCTGAGCGACGGTCCGTACTGTGAGCATATTTATGAGATTACCGAGGAAGTTTGTCGGCGATATAAGGATCTGGACGGACTGTTCTATGATATTTGTGTAACGGGTCAGCCCTGCTATTGCGAACATTGCATCGAGGGCATGAAAGCGATGGGCATGGATCCGAACAATGAGGCCGATGTTTGGGCGTATTTCATTCAAAAGCGGCAGGCCTTTATGCGCAAGTGCGGCGAAATTATGGATAAATATCATCCCAATGCCTCCATTTTCTTCAATGCGGGCGGCGCCGAGATCTTCAAGCCCCAGTACCACGAGTTCCAGAGTCATTTTGAGATGGAAGATCTGCCCACGGCATGGGGCGGGTATGACAAGATGCCGCTTCGTGCCAAGTATTTCTCCAAGAAGGGCAAATTCTATCTGGGCATGACGGGCAAGTTCCATCTGGTATGGGGCGAGTTCGGCACCTACAAGACCAAGGAAGCCCTCAAGTACGAAGCCTGCGCCATGGCCATGCAGGGAGCGGGTTGCTCGGTGGGCGACCAGTGCCATCCCGACGCCTCGATGGAGATGCAGACCTACGAGAATATCGGCTATGCCTTTGATTATTACGAGAAGATCGAGCCTTATTGCTTTGATGGGGAGTCGGTGGCGAAACTGGGACTGTATATCAGCCCGACCAACCCCTCGAATCTGGGTGTGGCCAATACCTTGGCCGAGTACCAGATCGATTACGATGTGATCCACGACGATAATTTCTGCGATTTTGATACGGTGATCCTGCCCGATGCGGTGGTGCTGTCGGAGGCATCGGTTGCCAAGTTGCAGGAATATGTGGCCAAGGGCGGCAAGGTGGTCGCTTTTGGGGACAGTATCGTAAAAGACGGTAAGTTCATTTTGGATGTGGGCGCCGAGTACGTATCGCCCGCCACCCATGATATGGACTATCTGATGATGGAAGAGGGCGTGGAAACGGTTGCCGATCTGCCCCGTGCCCCGATGCTCTGCCAGTTGCCCGCCGCCATATTGAAAGAGGGCGACGGCGAGGTGTTGGCCCGCAAGCGGGAGCCCTATTTCTCCCGTACCTATGCCCATTACAGCGGACACAAGAACACGCCCTATGACAACGACGACAAGGGTACGCCCGCTATCGTTCGCAAGGGGAACGTGGTCTACTGCGCCTGCCCGTTGCCGACCATCTATAAGGTCTACGGCAGTTTGTATCATAAGAGATATATCCTGCAGGCACTGCGCACCGTTTATCACGGCGATCGGGTGCGTGTGGATCTGGGTTCGCAGGGCACGATGTCGCTCAACCATCAGCCGCAGCATAACCGCTACTGCCTGAATCTGCTGTATGCCGCACCCGTGCTGCGCGGCAAGGCAACGGTCATTGAGGACATCACCCCGATTTACAATATCCCCATTGCGTTCGACTTTGAACAGCCCATCAAGCGGGTCTATGCGCCGCTGACGGGTGAGGAACTGCCGATCGAGGCCAACCGCGTGGTGCTTCCCAAACTGGATTGCCATGAGGTTTTGGTATTTGAATATTAAAAAAAAGAGGCTTCGGCCTCTTTTTTTTAGGTTAGAAGTAAGAAGTAAGAAGTAAGAGGTAAGAGGTAAGAGGTAAGTTTGATATTTTTACAAAAAATGGCACCATCAACAGGTATCGACACCATTTGACAGACTATATATCGTATATTTTATGTGGAGGTGTTGATATGAATTACCGTCAAATCATAAAGCGAATAGCAAAACGAGAGCAGGTATCTGAGGAGGAAGTAAAAACGGAAATGGAAAAGGCGCTTGCCTGTGCGGGCATACAAGGCTCGGCAGAAGATTTTATTAAGATAGCGGCAAAGATGGCAATAGGACGATATATCGTATAATCGTATAATATATAGTCTTTCATTCCTAATAAAACGGATAGAATAGGTTTTGTTAGGAGTGATGAGGATGAATATTACCCAAGCCGTAAAGAATCGGTTGGAGCGGTTATGTTATGAAAAGGGGCTGAATTTTAGTCAGTTAGCGTATATATCCGGTGTGCCCTATACAACAGTCAAGTCTATTTTTTACGGGCAGAGCAACAATCCGGGCATTGCCACCATCAAGAAATTGTGTGACGGGCTGGAACTCTCGATCACTGAATTTTTTGATACCGAGGAGTTTCGGAATCTGGAGCAGGAGATCAAGTAAAAAGAGAGGCTTCGGCCTCTCTTTTTTAGGTTAGAATTAAGAATTAAGAGGTAAGAGGTGGGAAAAACCGATAAATGGGTATTGACAACAAAAAAGGGAAAAATTAGAATAGAAGAAAAGGAGGAGACCATATGGACACGGTATTGCAGACCTTTGAATTGACCAAAAAGTTCGGACGCAAGACGGCGCTGGACGGCGTGAGTTTGTCGGTGCGTCGGGGCGATATATACGGATTTATCGGGGGCAACGGCGCGGGCAAGACGACGTTGATGCGTGTCGCCCTCAATCTGGCCTTTCCCACGGCGGGACGGGTGGAATTGTTTGGCGGAGAATGTTTTAGTACGGCGGGTAGGCGTATCGGTTCGCTCATTGAATCGCCCGCCTTTTACCGCGGGCTCTCGGCCAAGGACAACCTGCTCGCCTTTGGCGCCTTAGTCGGGGCCGATCCGCGGCAGGCCGACGAACTGCTCGAGCGTGTGGGGCTTGCCGATGTGGGCAAAAAGAAGGCGGGCAGTTTCTCGCTGGGCATGAAACAGCGCTTAGGGCTGGCCATTGCCCTGTTGGGACAGCCCGAACTGATCATCCTCGACGAGCCGGTCAACGGCTTGGATCCGGCGGGGATTCGGGACGTACGAGATCTGATATTGGAATACAATCGGGAAAAAGGAGTAACCTTTCTCATTTCTTCCCATTTGCTGGATGAACTCTCGAAAATTGCCACACGGTACGGGATTCTGAATCGGGGACGGTTGGTGGACGAGGTTTCGGCAGACGATCTGTTTGAGCGCACCCGCCATCGACTGTGTCTTACGGTGGACGATCCGCAAAAGGCACTGGCTCTTCTGGATATGAAGGATGCGAGAGTGGAGGGGCATACCGTAACGCTCCTGTCGGGCTTTGATCAGCCGGCACAGATCAACCGCAGATTGGTTGAGGGCGGCGTGGCGGTCAGCGGGCTGACGGTCCTCTCGGACGGGCTGGAACAATATTTTGTGGAACGGATCGGAGGGGAACAATGATGGGCTTTGTCGGATTTGAACTGCGCAAATTCCTGCGGCAAAAGGGTGTGTATATTCTGCTGGGTGCCGGACTGGTGCTGTTGCTGCTCAATTTATGGACCTACGATCTGATCTATACGGTCGAAGATCTCATGATGCCTGAGGAAGAAGCCATTGTGATGGGCGTGATCCCCGATCTGTCGAGCCAGTATGCCATGACGGGGGCGTTGACCAACGCCAATTTCGGCACGCTGCTGGCGGTGATGGTGGCGCTGTATGTCTGCGCCGACCACTCGGACGGGACACTCAAGAACATCATCGGACACGGCTATTCCCGCATGCAGATCTTCGGCGCCAAGTACATCGTTTGTTTGATGGGCGCTTTTTGCATGGCGGTCATTTGTTGGCTGGTCGGATTCCTGTTCGGCGGCGCACTGTGGGGCTTTGAGGGGACTTGGAGCGGCACGGTGTTCGGCGCGTTTGGGGTGCAGGCCGTTTCCATCGTGGCCTATACCACGCTGTTTTTCCTGGTGGCCTGTGTGCTCAAGAACATCGGCGGATCGCTGGCGGTGGGCATCGTTATTCAAATGGTGCCGACGTTGCTGTTTACCATGCTCGATCTGTTTATGGAAAATAAATCCTTTCTGTTTATGGATTATTGGATCGAGGGCGGCATGGCGGTGACCGATGCCACGGCAACAGCCGATTTAAGCCGCATTGCCATTGTCAGCGGCGTTTATGCCGTACTGTTTTTGGTGTTGAGCCTGCTGGCGGTACGGAAAAGAGAAGTGTGAAAAAAGAGAGCCGAAGGGCTCTCTTTTTTAGGTTAGAATTAAGAATTAAGAGGTGGGGCTTATTTGAGTTTGACCGTTTTCCATTTGCCCATTTTGTAGCGGCCGGAGAAGAGGACCCAGCGGAGCAGGGTATCGATCATGAGCGCCAGATTGACACCCAGCAGCCCCCAATGCCACACATCCTTAAACAGCAAGGCCAGCGGGATGCGGACAATGACGGTGGAGATGATGAAGAAGGCGGCGTTGTATTTGGTATCGCCGGCGCCGGCCAGCACACCGCCGTGCACGTATTGGGGCGCCATGGCGGGCAGATACAGCCCGAATAGCCGCAGGATGGGCAGAGCGGCGGCCAGTACGTCTGCTTCCGGAGAGTAGAGCATAAGCAGAGGGCGGCCCAAGAAGATGCACAGCAAGCCGCAAAGGGCCATGGCCAGCAGGAGCAGGTGCACGCCGTATTTGGCGTAGTCCTCGGCGTGTTCAGGGGCTTTACGACCTAAGCATTGTCCCGTCAGCGGGGAGATGGCCATTTGCATACTCTGACCGCAGAGCATAACCAGATTGAGAATATTCCAGCACAACTGATGGGCGGCGTAATCGACTTCGCCCAGAGAAATAACCAGCCGTCCGAACAAAATCAGCCCGATACGGAAGACGAGCTGCTCGGCCATCGACGGAGCGCCGATGCGGAACAGGTTGGAAAGCATCCCCTTATCGAACCCGTATTTTTCTCTCAATCGGATGTGAATATCGCTGTGCCCGTGCAGGAGCAGGGCGCAGGAAATGACGGTGGAAGCCACATTGGAAACGGTGGTGGCCAAGGCCGCGCCGACCACGCCCAGTTCGGGGAAGAACCAGATGCCGTGGATGAGCAGCCAGTTAAAGAGCACGTTGATGCCGTTGGCGAGCAGGTTATAAATCATGGGCGTGCGGGCGTTGCCCATGCCGCGCAAAATGGCGTTGTTGGCCGTGGTTATGGCGATAAAAGGCATACCGTAGATTCGCATACGCAAATACTGCGCTGCCAGCGCCGCCGTGTCGGTATTGGGCGCGCCCATCATGGCGATGAGGGGATTGGTAAGGGCCAGCCCCAAACCCAGCATGAGAAGGCCGGCCAGGATGTTGACCACCCATGCCAGACGAGCCACCTGATTGGCCTTATAGATATTGCCCTCGCCCTTGGCACGGGAAATGAGTGCGGTGGTGCCGACGTTGAGGGCGGTAAAGATCATCATCAAGAGCATGGTCGGGTTGCCGCAGATGCCGACGGCGTTGATCGCCTGCGTACCTAAGCCTCCGACCATGATCATATCCACCATGCTCACCAACTGCCCCAAAAACAGTTCAACAAGGCAGGGGAGCATCAGGCGCAAAATGTCGCGGTATCCTTGTTTGGGTGATATTCGTTCTACTGTTTCCATAGGAACTTACCTCACTTTATGGATAGTATACCGCACTCAACAAAAAATGCAAGCCCTTAAATAAAGGAAAACGAAGTTTTCTTCCGAAATCCGCCATCGGCGGATATCATCTGACATAAAGGCAGATATCATACGGCGGGAGCCGTATATCATTCCTCATGATCGAAGATACCCATCAAGATGGGGAAATGAGAAATGATATCGTCCTGACGGACGATGATATCCTACGGGTGATATACCAAGAGGTATGATATATGGCTTTCAGCCATATGACAACGGATACTCAACAAAAAAAGCAAGTAAAAAAACGAAAATCCATTGACTTTTTTTGGGGTATTGTTTACCATAAAACCATAAGGAGGAGTGTGCTATGCGCTTTTATGAAGACCTTACTTTTTTAAGTGAAAACCGTCTTTCTCCCCGCAGTTATTATATTCCCCAAGGGGCGAAAACGGACCTGTGCGGAACCTGGCGATTTGTCTATTTTGCTGACAGCGCCGATATGCAGGAAACGATGGCGGTGGAGAAGTGGGACAAGGTGCCCGTGCCTTCCTGCTGGCAGAGTACCGGCTATGAAGAGCCCAACTATACCAACGTAAACTATCCCTTCCCCTGCGATCCGCCCTTTGTGCCCGACGTGAACCCCGCATCCATCTACGAGCGGGACTTTGACTGGGACGGCAAGGCGTGTGCCTACCTGATGCTGGCGGGTGTGTCCTCCTGCGCCCGTATCTATCTGAACGGCACCTATATCGGATATACCCAAGGCAGCCGACTGGCCGCCGAGTTTGACGTGACGAGCGCCATCCGCAAGGGCGGCAATACCCTGCGCATCGTGGTGTATAAATGGTGCGCCGGCTCCTACTTGGAGGATCAGGACCAGTTCCGTTGCCACGGGCTGTTCCGTGAGGTGTATTTGCTCGACCGCCCCGAGGGGCACGTCACCGATATCGACCTGCGCACCGACGAAAAAACGGTATATATCGAGTCGGATTGCGCCGTTTCCTATACCTTTTTCGACCAAGACGGCAAGGAGATCGGCAAAAAAACGGGCAAAACGGTGGCCTTTTCGCCCGAAACCCCCGTGCTTTGGAATGCCGAGAAGCCCTATTTGTACGCGGTCAAGGCCGAGTATGCGGGCGAGATCATCGATTTTAAGTTTGGACTGCGCTCCTTTGTCATCAATGCCGATAAGGAATTGCTGGTCAACGGCGTTTCGGTAAAACTCAAGGGCGTCAACCGCCACGACACCCATCCCCTCAACGGCTGGACGGTGAGTGAGGATGATATGGTGTATGATCTGGTGGCCATGAAAGCGCTGGGCATCAACTGCATCCGCACCTCGCACTATCCGCCCCACCCCCGCCTGGCTCAGTTGTGCGACGAGATGGGCTTCTATGTGGTGCTGGAATGTGATATTGAGTGCCACGGCTTTAACCGCCGCCGTCCCACGGCGCCCGGTGGGTATGAGATCGATTCGGGCGAATATCCCTGCACCCGTGAGGAGTGGCGGGATGAATTTGTGTCCCGCATGGCAAGGACTTTCGAAGTTTTTAAGAATAATTCCTGTATTTGTATGTGGTCGACGGGTAACGAGAGCGGCTACGGGCAGAACCAGCGGGAGATGATGGCATATGTCAATAACCGCCGTGAGGGGCAGTTGTTGCATTGCGAAGATGCTTTCCGCTCGCCTGCGTGGGAAACGGAGCCGATCAGCGTGTATTCCCGTATGTATCCCCCCATATCCGATGTAGATAAATGGGGTGACGATCCCGACTTTCCGTACCCTGTCTATCTGTGCGAGTATTCACATGCCATGGGCAACGGTCCGGGCGATGTGTGGGATTATGTTGAGTGCTTCTACCGCCACAAGAAAACCATCGGCGGATGCATCTGGGAGTGGAAAGATCATACCGTTTTGCGTGACGGCGTCGGCTACTACGGCGGCGACTTTGCGGGAGAACTCACCAACGACAGCAACTTCTGCTGTGACGGCATGGTCTTTTACGATAACACCTTCAAGGCGGGTTCGCTGGAGGTCAAGGCGGCCTATGCGCCTTTCCGCATCCGCTGGCATGACGGATTGGAGATCGAGAGCCGTTTTGACTTTACCGATTTTTCCGAATGTAAGGTGATGCTGGAAGTGGAGTGTGACGGCGAGATTCAGGAAAAAGAACTGTGTCTGTCTTTAGCGCCTAAGTCCAAGACGGTCGTGCCGTTGGAACTGCCCGAGACCTGTAAGCTGGGCGCTCACGCGGCGTTGACGGTGACCGATCCCCACGGCGAAGAATTTACGCTGGAGATTCCTCTGCCGGTGTCGGTGGAAGAAACCGAGGACGAGGCCCCGATCTGTCCGTTTGTGGCGGACGGTGCGGATTTTGTGGCGCAGGGCGAGGGGTTTGCCTATCGCTTTAACCGCCGCGGTATGCTGACAAGTGCCGTTATCGACGGGAAAGAACAGGTACTCGCGCCGGTGGAACTGACCGCCTTCCGTGCGCCGATGGATAACGACAGAAAGATCGCGACCTTCTGGGATAATCGCACCATCTGGCAGGGCGAGAATCTCAACTGCCAATTCCGCAAGACCTACGATATTCATATCGATAACGGTCGATTGGTCGTGGTTGGGGCCGTGGCGGGGGTGTCGATCCGTCCCTATCTGCGGTTTACGCTGACGGTGCATGTGGACAGCAACGGCAAAATGACCATGGTGCTCGACGGGGTTCGTCCCGAAGGCGCCTTCTGGCTGCCTCGTCTGGGCTATGAACTGACGCTGCCGGCTACGGCCGAGGTGTTTACCTACTACGGATACGGTCCTTACGAGAGTTATCGGGACTCGTACCATCACGCCCGCCAAACCTGGCACGAGTCGAATGCCGATGCGGAGTATGTGCCCTACATCCGCCCGCAGGAGCATGGCAACCATTTTGGGGTCAAGGTGCTGGAGATCGGCGATCTTCGTTTCGAGGGCGAGTTTGAGTGCAACGTGTCCCGCTACACGGTTGAGCAAATGACCAAGGCCAATCACACCAACGAATTGGAGAGTGACGGCAACATTCACCTGCGTGTCGATTACAAGATGTCAGGCGTGGGCAGCGGCTCTTGCGGACCGCAACTGGCGGAAGAATATCAGCTTAATGAAAAAGAGATACACTTTGAAGTTTCGGTAAAACCGAAGAAAAAAGAGAGCCGATAGGCTCTCTTTTTTAGGTAAGAGGTAAGAAGTAAGAGTTAAGAGGTGTTATATAAGGGAAAGCGAAGCTTTCTTCCGAAACGTGTTCCCGTAGGGACACACTTCACAACGAAGTTACTTCACGGTGCGACAGCACTACTTCACAACGAAGTTACTTCACGAAAAGGGCGTGAAGTATGCCTTACGGCATGTGAAGTACACCAAGGTGCGTGAAGTACACCGAAAGGTGTGTGAAGTATCCCCGTAGGGGATGATGAGGTGGAAACCTACGGTTTCTTTTTATATAAGGGAAAGCGGAGCTTTCTTCCGAAATGTGGGCGGAGCCCACATATCATACCGAAGGTATATCATCCGCAGGATATCATACGCGAAGCGTATCTCATTTCTCGCAATAAAAGAGAAGAAATGAGTTCTGCCTTGCGGCAGATGATATAGGCTTGCGCCTATGATATCGTCCTGACGGACGGTGATATCCGTCGGGGACGGATTGCGGTGGAAACCTACGGTTTCTTTTTATATAAGGGAAAGCGGAGCTTTCTTCCGAAATGGGAACGAAGTTCCTATCTCATACCGTAAGGTATATCATCCGCAGGATATCATACGCTTGTCGTATCTCATTTCAATTATTGCTCGGTTTCTTTGAATTTATCGGCCGGGGGTCAAGTAGTGGAGCAACTCATGAAGTAAAATAAGCGGAAGAAGAAGCAACTTAACGGGAATCAACAGGATATCTGCGGTGCGCATGAAATAAAACCGTCGCATGCGAACAATGACATGCTTATACTCTCCGCACCCCTCACAAAGATCTAAGTCTTTAGATATCACATATTTTCGCTTGCTGTCGTGGGTGCCGTTTAACTTGTTCCAGCAATCCAAACAAAACTCCGCCATAAAAACTCCTCTATACGAACAATCGTTAGTATATTTTATATTGTAAATCTCTATACTGAATTTGTCAAGAACAAATGTAGGTGAGAGATGTGAAAGAAATTTTGGCGCAGCGGCTGAAAGCGTGCCGCAAGGAAAAGGGAATGACGCAGGGGCAGGTAGCCATTTACTGTGACATTACCGAAAAAGCATATCAGAATTATGAATTGATGACACGGGAACCGAAACTGGAAATTCTGGTACGGATCGCCGAGTTGTTTGATGTTTCGTTGGATTATTTAACGGGGCGCACCGAAGAAAAAAGATGAGGCGTGATGCCTCATCTTTTTTAGGTAAGAGGTAAGAAGTAAGAGTTAGGAGGTTTGGTCGGTTTCTTTGAATTTAGAAGCCAGTTTGTCGCGCAGAGCGGCGTAGCCGAGGTCGAGCAGATAGACCAGATAGCAAACCAAGATAAAGCCGACCAGAATCCCGATGCAGGAAACGACGACCGATACGGTATCCCCTCGCAAAAAGGCATAGGGGGCGTTGACGATGGTGGGACTGTCCTGCACGTGATAGCCCTCGCCCGTAAGGGCACGCACCGTCACAAACAGGATGTGGGCCACGGGACCCAGCCCGCACAGGGCGGGGGTGTACCACGGGATCTGCCCCTTGCGGTCGAAGACCAGATAGTCCGCCAGCAAGAGTACGGGTACGACAGCATGGGTGATCACGCCGTACCAGTTGCCGCCCAGTTTGAGTTGCTCGGTATGGGTAAACAGGCCGGTATAAACCAAAAGGGAGAGCAAAGAACACATGGTGATGAAGAACTTGATCATATAATAGTAGCGTTCCTTGCGAATGCCGCCGAAACAATCAAAAACCAGCAAGACGGCCACAGCCAGCAGAACCAGCATATTGCATTGGGCGGTGTAGTAACAAAAGACCTCGCCCTGATAGTCGTGAAAGACGAAGGTAAAGACAGTCCCCAATACGATCAGCAACAAAATGGCCGATTTGAGTATAATAGATGCGGGGCGGGCAAACTGTTTCATGGGAATTCCTCCTTTGTGAGGGTGTAACATCGTATCTATATCATAGCCTTTTTTTTGCATTTTGTCAATCTCAGGCGTTGACATGGGGAAAATTGGGTGATATGATACTGTTATAGTTGTTTTTTATCAACCGTAAGGAGAGTGGAATATATGGGAAAATATTTTGGAACGGATGGGTTTCGCGGTGAGGCCAATAAGGATCTGACGGCCATGCACGCCTATCAGGTCGGGCGCTTTTTGGGCTGGTACTACGGGCGCGACCACAAATGTAAGGTGGCCATCGGCAAGGATACCCGCCGCAGCAGTTATATGCTGGAAGATGCCCTGTCGGCCGGCTTGGTAGCCTCGGGTGCGGATGTGTATTTGTTACACGTAACCACCACCCCCAGCGTGTCCTACGTGGTGGCGACCGAGGATTTCGATTGCGGCATCATGATCTCGGCTTCGCATAACCCCTACTACGATAACGGCATCAAACTCATCAACGGCGCAGGCGAAAAAATGGAGCAGGACGTCATCGATGAGGTGGAGAAATACATCGACGGGCTGATCCCCGAACTGCCCTACGCCGAGCGTGACGCCATCGGGCGCACGGTGGACTATGCGGCGGGGCGCAACCGCTATGTCGGCTACCTCATTTCCTTGGCGCGCAACTCGTTCAAGGGCATGAAGGTGGGGTTGGACTGCGCCAACGGCAGTACCTGGCAGATCGCCAAGAGCGTCTTTGACGCACTGGGCGCCAAGACCTACGTGATGGGCGATGCCCCCGACGGACTCAATATCAACAACGGCGTGGGTTCGACCCATATTGAGGCTCTGCAACAAATGGTTGTCGAGCAGGGATTAGATGTCGGGTTTGCCTTTGACGGCGATACCGACCATTACTTAACCGTTGACAAGACAGGGCGGCTGATCGACGGCGACCTGATCCTTTACATCTTCGGTGTCAACATGAAGATGCGGGATAAACTGCCCGGCAATACGGTAGTTACTACCATTATGTCCAATTTCGGGCTGTATAAAGCCCTGGATGCGGCGCAGATCGACTATGAAAAGACGGCAGTGGGCGACAAGTATGTGTATGCCTGCATGAAAGAAAAAGGCTTCGGTGTCGGCGGCGAACAGAGCGGCCACATCATTTTAAGCAAGTATGCCACCACCGGCGACGGTCTGCTGACCGCCATCAAACTGATGGACGTGGTGATGGATACCCATAAGTCACTGGGCGAACTGGCCGCACCGGTAACCGTTTATCCGCAGAAATTAACCAATGTGCGCGTGACCGATAAGGCAACCACCCGTGCCGATGCCGATGTGCAGGCGGCGGTGGCGGCGGCCGAGGCGACGTTAGGGGCCGACGGGCGTGTGTTGGTGCGCGAGAGCGGCACCGAGCCGGTCATCCGCGTGATGGCCGAGGCGCCGACCGACGAGCAGTGTGCGGCGGCGGTCGATGCGATCGTGGCGGTCATCAAGAAGAAGGGGTATGCCGTATGAGAACCAAAGACCTGTTTGATCTGAGCGGTACGATAGCGGCGCCGCTTTTGGAAAAGACCGAGTATCCGTGGGAAGCGCTGGCGGGCATTAAGAGTTTCATTTTGGAACTGGGTGCCACGTTGGGCGACGATTTTGAAAAAGTGGGTGAAGATGTCTGGATCGCCAAGGACGCCAAGGTGGCGCCGACGGCCAGCATTTCGGGGCCCTGCATCATCGACCATGGCGCCGAGATCCGGCATTGCGCCTTTATCCGCGGCGCGGCCCTTGTGGGCAAGGGTGCCACGGTGGGCAACTCGACCGAACTGAAAAACTGCATTTTATTTGATAAGGCGCAAGCCCCGCACTACAACTATGTCGGCGATTCCATTTTGGGCATCCGTGCCCATCTGGGAGCGGGGGCGATCACCTCGAATCTCAAGAGTGACGGCAGCAATATCGTGATCAAGTCCCAGCCGCCCATGGAAACGGGCCTGCGCAAGATCGGGGCGCTGGTGGGCGACTATACCGAGGTCGGGTGCGGCAGCGTGCTCAATCCCGGCTCGGTCATCGGCAAGCGTTGCCAGCTCTATCCGCTGTCCATGTTCCGCGGCGTACTGCCGAGCGACAGTATTTATAAAAAACAAGGGGATATCGTTAAAAAAAGATGAGGCGTGATGCCTCATCTTTTTTAGGTTAGAATTAAGAGTTAAGAATTAAGAGGTTTAAGGGGTTTCGATGCGTTCCAGTTCGCTGTTGTGCTCGGCAATGTAGCGAGCCATATCGTAGCCGTTGTCGATGTCAGACGGAAGCCACAGGCCGCCCCGTCCCACGTTGTTGGGGGCGTGGGCCTCGCTCCCGCCGATCATGCGGCAGCCCCGCTTTTTGGCTTCTTCCAGCACTTCACTGTTACGGTTGCGTGCCTCACCGCCGTTGCCGTTATACACCTCCAGCCCGTCCAGATGGTCGGGGTGTTGCACCGTCAGGTTGGGGCGGAACGGATGGGCTTGATAGACATACAGCCCGTACTGATTCACCGCCTGTTTGAGTTGAGGCAGGGAGTAGGTCTGGATATGGGAGTGAGCCAGTAAAAACTCACGGTCGATACCCGGTATCAGATAATCTTCGGGGCCCTGCTCCAAAGTCAGTTCCAACCCTAAGAACACCTTAAGACCCAACGGCTCGCCCACCAGTTTGGCGGTGTCGTACCCGCGCAGATAGCGGGTGACGATCTCGGGCCAAGAGAGGGTGAGGTTAAAATAGTCGTTGGTATCGGAGGCGAAGTGAGAGAGGGCGTAGGGGGAAAGGTGGTCGGTGACAAAGACGCCGCCGTACCCCTTATCGGCGTAGGCCGCCATCATGGTGGCAGCATCGGCCTGCCCGCAGGGGCTGACCTCGCGGGTGTGCATATGGGTCTCAAAGGGAACAAAGCCGTTTTTGTTTCGTATCATTCTTCTGTCTTCTTTGTTAAGTTCTTTTTTGCGGTGTTGATTGAGGCGACCAAAAGCAGACGGATCGTGCCGCATTGGTCGTGTAATCCTTTTATGGTTTTAGGGTCTGAAAGGTTGGTGCGAGAAAATAAGGTTAACCAATATTCGGTTTCGTAACATTCTTTCAGTGCAATTTGCAGTTTCGATATAAAATCCGCACGACTATGGGCATAGTTTGCCTCATGAATATTGGCGCCAATCGAGGTGGCGGCTCGCTCCAACTGATTGGTCAACGAATAATGCCCCTTGACTTGTTGGCATAAGGCAATCGTGTTGACAGAGAAGTCCAAGGAAAGTTCACGGAGTCGGGAAGAGGACATAGTATGCTCCTTGCGTGAAGTATTTTGCCGAGCAAAACGTGAAGTAACCAAGTTGTGAAGTATCTCGCTTACGCTCGACGTGAAGTAAAATAAATCCTTACACGCACGAAGTGTACTTCACGTTGCCAAGCAACACTTCACATCGTTACGATACTTCACAAATCCCCGCAGGGGATTTATTTCACTTTAATTCCGAAGTACAATTGGGGCAACGAGTGGCCGCGATGGCGATCTCGGTGCAGCAATGGGGGCAAACCTTGGTGGTAGGAGCGGCGGGCGCTTCCTCCTTCTTTTTATGGGTGAGGTTGGCTATGGTGTTCATGGTTTTCACCAGTGCGAAGATGACCACGGCCATAATGAAGAAATTGATCACGGCCGAGATGAAGTTGCCGTAGTTGAGGGTGGCGGCGCCGGCCTCCTGCGCTTCGGCGAGGGTGGCATAGGTGTGGCCGTCGAGGGAGATAAACAGGTTGGTAAAATCGGTCTTGCCGGTGAGCAGGGAGATGGCAGGCGTGATGACGTCCTTGACCAAGGAATCGATGATGGCCTTGAACGCGGCGCCGATGATAACACCAACGGCCATATCCAGCACATTACCGCGGCTGATAAACTCTTTGAATTCTTTTAAGATTTTCTTCATATTAAAACTCCTTTTTTTCTTTCAGTATAGCAAAAGTGCGTTGTTTTTACAAGGTTTTTATGGTAAGATGGATAAAAAAGGAGGGATTTGGATGGAGATTTTACATGCGATTGCGCAGATGCGCACCCCGTTTGGGGAGAAACTGTGGCAATTTTTAACCTTGTTCGGCGAGGAAACCTTTATTGTGGTGGTGCTTTGCCTGCTGTTTTGGTGCATCAATAAAAATCTTTCTTATAAAATCGGGGCAACCTTTTTTCTGGGTGGGCTTCTCACCCAAGGGCTGAAGATCACCTTTCAGATCCCGCGGCCGTGGGTGCTTGATCCGAATTTCAAACCCGTAGGGTCGGCTATCGAGGCGGCGACGGGCTTTTCCTTCCCGTCGGGGCACACGGCGTCGGCGGGGTCGCTCTTTTTCCCGCTGGCCTTTTCGGTTAAAAAATGGTGGCGGTACCCGTTGGCGGTGATGCCCTTTATCGTCGCCTTTTCCCGTATGTATCTGGGGGTGCACACGCTGCCGGACGTGGGTTGTGCGCTGGCCATTACGGTGGTCTTTGCGGCCATTGTGCAGGCGGTGAGCGTGACGAAGATATGGGACAACCCGTTAGCGGTGGCGCTGGGACTGTTCGGGGTATCTTTGCTGGTGTTGGTGTATGCGCTTTGTCGGCAGGATGTCACACCCGATATGTTAGAGGATTGCGTCAAAGCGGCGGCGGCCGGCATTGGCTTTGCGGTAGGCTATTTTGCGGAACGCAAATGGGTCAGATTTGACACGCGGGCGATCTGGTGGATGCAGATGATCAAGGTGGTCGGCGGGCTGATCGGCGTGGTGGCCATCAAGAGCGGCGTGAAGATGCTGCTCGGAGAGAGCATGGCGGTCGATGCTCTGCGGTATTTCCTGTTGATCGTATGGATCCTCGCGATCTGGCCGATGATCTTTAAGACATTTATAAAAAAAGATGAGGCGTGATGCCTCATCTTTTTTTAGGTAAGAGGTAAGAAGTAAGAGTTAAGAGGTGAGGTGATTTTATGGGATGTTGATCACGGTTTTGCCTTTTCGTTTGGCGAGTTCCATAAATTTAGCGGCTCCGCCGAAATCATGGCGAACATGTGTGATCACATAATCGGCTTGATCGAGCATCCAACGGTTCCGCCGATCAATGGCAAAACGGCGGGGGACGGTTTCTAAGCCCTCAGGATAGACGGTGGGTTCTTCTCGGCCTGATGTAGGCAGATAGGCTAAAACAACCGCATAAGAAATATGAGGATAGTGGTTTTGTATCTTCTTTAGGATTTCCGTTACTTGTCGGTCAAAGAAACCTTGATGGCCGACATAAAAACGATCCACCTTTTTCTTTTCAATGAGATCTTGTAGGATGGCCGTCAATTCCCATGAAAGATCCGTATGGGTATCGCGATGCCCGAAAAACGTGCACGTCATTGTATCACCACCTATAAATATAGTATACTCAAAACAAGTATACTTGCAACACAAATGGTGAAAATAATCTTAAAATATACTCAAAATAAGATTTTGGGTGATAGAATGAGAAATAAAGAGAATAAGCATTTGGGGATTGAGATTGATCCGCAGTTGCACGCGAAACTCAAATACATTGCCAAATACGAAGATCGGTCGATCAACGGACAGATTTTATGTTTAATTCGGGCGTGTGTGCGGGACTTTGAGGCGCAAAACGGAAAGATAGAAGAAAAAGATGAGGCGTGATGCCTCATCTTTTTTTAATGAATGATGAATAATGAATAATTTCGGTAGAAACCTACGGTTTCTTTGAATTTATATTTTGCCTTGGGAGAGGGCGGTGAGGTAGGCGTTGATGAAGCCGTCGAGGTCGCCGTCCATGACGGCGCCTATGTTGCCCATTTCAAAGTTGGTGCGGTGATCCTTGGCGAGGGTATAGGGCATGAAGACATAGGAGCGGATCTGGCTGCCCCAGCCGATCTGCTTTTGTTCGCCCTTGATATCGTCGATCTTTTCTAAATGTTCGCGTTCTTTGATCTCCATGAGTTTACTCATGAGCATCTTCATGGCCATGTCCTTATTCTGGTGCTGGCTTCGCTCGTTCTGGCAACAGACGACGATGCCGGTGGGCAGGTGGGTGATGCGGATGGCGGAAGAGGTTTTATTAACCTTTTGTCCGCCGGCGCCCGACGAGCGGTAGGTATCGATACGGATATCGTCGGGGTTGATGTCCACCTTAATGGTGTCGTCGATTTCGGGGACGATCTCCAGAGAGGCAAAAGAGGTCTGGCGGCGGCCCGAAGCGTCGAACGGGGAGACACGAACCAGACGGTGCACGCCCGCTTCGCTCTTGAGATACCCGTAGGCGTTTTCGCCCACCACTTCAAAGGAGACCGATTTAAGCCCCGCTTCGTCGCCCTCTAACATATCGAGCAGGTTGAACTTAAAGCCGTGGCGCTCGGTCCAGCGCATATACATACGGTAGAGCATTTCCACCCAGTCCTGCGCCTCGGTGCCGCCGGCGCCGGCGTGCAGGGTCACGATGGCCGAACGGCCGTCGTACTCGCCCGAAAGCAGGGTCTGCATCAGGGCGGCCGAGAGGTCGTTCTCCAGCGAGGTCACATTTTCCTGCGCCTCGTCGACCAAGGACGTATCTTCCATTTCCTCGGCCATTTCGATGAGGGTCTGCGCATCCTCGAATCGGCCGGTGAGGGATTGGAGAGAAGATTTTTTATTTTTCAGGGAACTGAGTTTCTGGAGCACTTTTGAGGAATTGGCGGCGTCGTTCCAGAAACCGTCGGCCGCGCTCTGCTCTTCGAGCTTGGCGATCTCGGCATCGATGGCCGTGATATCGAGGGCTCGGGTGAGCTCCTCAAGTTTGGGGGCGAGGGAGCCGAGTTGGAATTTTATATCGTCGTATTCTACCATTGTGTAATCACCTCTGTTAGATTCAATCTATTATATCGAAAAAAAGAGCAATCGTCAAGATTGCTCTTTACATTTATTAGCGGCCAAAGGCCGCCACGGCGAAGAAACAGGAAGCGGGGGGCTGCTCGGGAGCCGTAAGGCGACCACTGCGACCCGAAGCGGGTTTCGAGCCGATGTGATGAGCAACGGAGCGGGCGGATATTGGCCGAGCAGGCCAATGGAGCGGAGCGCAGTTTGCGAATCACACGTCCATGATGACAGGCAAGATCATGGGGTTGCGCTTGGTGGTGTCGAAGATATACTTGCTCACGGCGTCACGCACCTGCGTTTTGATCAGTTGCCAGTCTTTGATGCGGCGGTGCTGGCAGTTTTCCACCACCCGCAAGGCCACGGACTTGGCCTGGTCCATCAGGTCGCCCGACTCTTTGACGTAGACGAAGCCGCGGGAGATGATGTCGGGGCCCGACACGAGCAGGCCTGACTGGGAATCGAAGATCATAATAATGGTGATCAGTCCCTCTTGGGCGAGATGGCGGCGGTCACGCAACACGATATTGCCGACGTCGCCCACGCCCAGACCGTCGACTAAGACGCGGCCGGCGGGGACATGGTCGACCACCTTGGCCGAATGGCGGTCGAACTCGAAGACCTGACCGTTTTCCAATATATGAATGTTATACGGGGCGACACCCACCACCGCCGCCAGATCGGCGTGGCGTTTTTGCTGGCGGTATTCGCCGTGAAAAGGCAGGAAATATTTGGGGCGCAACAGCGCCAGTATCATGGCCAGTTCTTCACGGCAGGCGTGACCCGACACGTGGACGTGCTCGTCGTGCCCGTGCACCACCTCGGCGCCCGATTTGAGCAGTTCGTTGATGACGCGGGAGACCGATTTCTCGTTGCCCGGAATGGCGCTGGCCGACAAGATGACGGTATCCTTGGGGCCGATCTCGACCTTTTTATGGTCGGAGTAAGCCATACGATAGAGGGCTGACAGGGGTTCGCCCTGGCTTCCCGTAGTGATCAGGCACATTTGCTCGGGGGGGAATTGGTTGATGCGGTCGAGATCCACCAGCGTACCGTCGGGGATGACCATATAGCCCAGTTCCTGTGCGACGGTCAGCACGTTGAGCATGCTGCGACCCGACACAGCGACCTTGCGGCCGGCGTGGACGGCGGCGTTGATGACCTGCTGGACGCGGGACACATTCGACGCAAAAGTGGCGACGATGATGCGCCGATCACGGTTGGATTTCTGGGAAAAGATCTGTTCAAAGGTATTGCCGACGCTGCGTTCGGAAGAGGTGGAGCCTTCACGCTCGGCGTTGGTCGAGTCGCTCATTAAGCACAGCACACCCTTGCGGCCCAGTTCGCCGAAGCGGGTCAGATCGATGGGCTGACCCATGATGGGGGTGGTGTCGATCTTAAAGTCGCCGGTGTGGACGATGATGCCGATGGGGGTATGGATGGCGTAGGCCACGGCATCGGCGATGGAATGGTTGACCCGAATGGCCTCGACGGTGAAGGGGTCACGCTTGACGGTGTCGCCGGCGGCGATCTCCATCAAGATGGCGGTGCGGTCGAGGTGATGCTCCTTGAGTTTGCCCCGAACGATGCCCAGTGTCATTTTGGTGCCGTAGACGGGCACCTGCAGATCGCGCAGGACGTAGGGCAGGGCGCCGATGTGATCCTCGTGACCGTGGGTGAGGAAGATGCCTAAAATCTTCTTGCCGCAGGTTTTGAGGTAGGTAATGTCGGGGATGACATAGTCGATACCGTACATATCCTCGTCGGGGAAGGTCATACCGCAGTCAATAAGTATGACGTTGTCTTCATATTCGATGGCGGTGAGGTTTTTGCCGACCTCGCCCAGTCCCCCCAGAGGGATGATGCGCAGTTTGCTCTTTGGCTTTTGCGCTTTGGGCTGGCGGGTGACGGGTTTACGGGGTTTGTAATAGCGTTTTTGGGGTGTGTTCGATTTCGGTTGTGACAAATTGATTCTCCTTTTTTCCATATAGAAATAAGCCTGACGCGCTTCGCCAGACGTTGTTGGTGCTTCTTTGTAAAAAATCACGAACAATACAATTATAGTTATTATAGCATAGAAGTATGAGGGTTGTCAAATCGGTTGTTGGTTATTATACCTCATTTATCATTCATTATTCATCATTTATCATTTATCATTTCCCGATCTCTCTGCTTGGCGCTTGAAATGAGGAAGGGAGCACGGCAATCCCTCCGCCCCTACGGGGCACCTCCCTTTACACAAGGGAGGCGAATCGGTAAAAAGCTTCGGTTTCTTTAAATTTGGTAAAAGTGAACAAAATGTATCCACTGAAAAACATTCAATATGCTCTTGCAATTATGAAAATTATCTTGTATAATGTATTTGTAAGATAGCCTCTTGCATTGGCCTTGCGGGGGGCGGATAAAAATTCTACTATAGGAGAAAAAGAAAATGAAAAAGGCAATTGCAGTACTGCTTGCTGTTCTGCTGATGGTCGGCGTTCTGGTCGGCTGCGGCGGCACAGACACGGACAATGATGGTCCTACCGGCGGCGATCACAATCCCGCGGACACCACCATTGCCATCATGATGGGTGGTATGAACCATCCCGTTCACCGTATCGTACAGATGGCCTTCCTTACCGCCGGTGAGGATATGGGCTACAACGCCATCATCGGCGGTCTGGACGAGGGTTCGTCTCAGGAGCTCATGACCAAGTACGAGTCGGTTATCGCCAACGGTTGCGAAGGCGCTCTGCTGTGGTCGGGCGACGACACCTTCTATCAGTTCATGCGTGACATGAGCGAGATGTGCTACTTCGTAGTTCCTCACTTTGCTCATGAGTACGTAGACACCAAGAACTTCATCTCCCGTAACATCTGCGCGCAGGCGAAGGATTACGGCTACAAGGCCGGCGAATTCATGCTGGAGAAGTTGGCTGAGGCCGGTATCACTTCCGGTACCATCGGCAACACCCAGGCCGGCGCTAACGTTACCGAGAACGCTTGCTCGGACGCTTTCCGCAAGGCGATCAAGGATTCGGGTGCGAACTTCAAGGTAGCCGACGTTGTATTCGAGGGTATGGAACTGTCTGCCGCTTCGGTTAAGGTTGTTGGTATCATCAACTCCAACCCTGACATCGTAGCCGGCTTCGGCACCACCGGTGGTTCCTGCCAGTCTTGGGATCTTGCCATGCAGCAGACCGGCAAGCGTCTGATCGTGGTTGGCGTGGACTACACCGAGTTTAACATTGACCTGGTTGCCGACGGCCGTGTCGCCGGTCTGGTAGCTCAGCCTCTGTTTGAAGAGGGCGAAGAGTCGGTTAAAACTCTGGACGCTCTGTTCCGCGGCGAGACCTTTACCGATTCCGCTGAGAATTGGTGGCTCCAGTGCGAAGCTCCCGTTGCCTATGTCGGCGGCGAGGGTAAAGCCGATATTGAGTACTATCGTCCGTTCGTTGACAAGGTAGTCGAGTACTATTCTGAATAATTTAGGCCAAAACAACAAGCCACCCGAATGGGTGGCTTTTGTTTTTGTCATCGAGTAAAAAAAGATGATTCGATACCTCCCCTTGCGAACAAGG
>JAZNYQ010000011.1:0-32876 GCA_045594545.1 Eubacteriales bacterium
CGTTGCGTTCTCGTCGGCGTACGATGGTACGGTAGAGAGCGCAACGGCGGAAAACAGAGAACCCCTTGCCATGCAAGGGGTTCACACTATATCACTTATAAAAATACGGACTTCACATATTATGACCGTGTCTTGGGATTGCAAATTTGTTTTTTGATTTCTCTCTACTCTGTGGTGAAACGACTTTTTGATGGTCTGAAGAAGGCGTAATGCCTTCTTATTTTAATATACGTAATATGTTATCCATAGTCGCGGCCAGATTGTCGCGGCTTTTGTGTTGGCTGACGGAAAGATCTTCTGCCCGTCGGTTGATGGAAAAGACGGCGGTGATCCCCATGTCGTACACCGATTCATCCGAGTCGTCAGCACCCACCACGGCAATCACCGTCTTGCCCTGCGCCTTGGCCGCCGCCGCAACGCCTGATAACGCCTTGCCGCCCACACTCTGCGAGTCAATGCGCCCCTCACCCGTAAAGATGACATCAGCATCGGCAATGCGCTCGGCAAAACGGGTAAAGGTGAGCATCGTCTCAATGCCCGAACACAGTCGGCTGTTAAAGAACGCCATCATGCCTGCGCCCATGCCGCCGGCCGCCCCCGCCCCCGCCTGTATGGCCGCATCCGAATGAAGATGTGTACGAAGCATGTGGTCAAAATGCCGAAGGCCTGCGTCCAAACGCTCTACCATAGCAGGGTCAGCACCCTTTTGCGGAGCAAATACATAGGCCGCCCCCTCAGGCCCGTGCAGCGGATTGGTAATGTCACACATGGTCACGATCTTACACGACCGGAGCGCAGGGGAGAGGAGAGAGGTGTCGATGGAAGCAATTTGACTGAGCGTGCCGCCCGTCGGAATAAATTCGCACCCCTGTTCATCCAGAAACCGAACCCCGCAGGCCGCCGCCGCGCCGCAGCCGCCGTCGTTGGTGCAGGACCCGCCTAAAGCCACCAGAATCTTGCGGCATCCCGCCTCGGCCGCTGCCAACAACAATTGCCCGACTCCGTATGTGGTGGTGCGTTCAGGATCTTTCCGTCCCTCAACCAAGGGCAGCCCGCTGCATACCGCCATCTCAATGACTGCTGTGCCGTCGGACAGCAACCCGTACCGCCCCGTCATCTCCTCGCCAAACGGACCTTGACAGACCACGGGAACCGACTCGCCTCCCATTGCCGCCAAAAAGGAATCGATCGTTCCCTCGCCGCCGTCGGCAATGGGAATGGCATCCACCACGCAGTTCGGGTCATGCTTGTGTATCACCGCCGCCATGATCTCGCACACCTCTCGTGCCTCCAGTGTGCCTTTGAAAGAATCGGGAATCAGTACCGCTTTTTTCATGATAAACTCCTTGATCTCGCGTTTGCTTTCATCCTATCAGCCCATACAAAAAAAGTCAATAAAGAAAAGATAGAACAACCCGACAAATGTATCTTTTATCCATGAATGTGTGTCTAATGTTCATGGTTTTAGCCACCCCCTTTTTTTACAATAAAAATAGTAAAAAAAGGAGAATTGCCATGAAACCGATCATTGGAATTGCGTTGGGTGACCCCGCCGGCATCGGTCCCGAGATCACCGCCAAAGCCCTGCACCACGGGTTTACCGATTATACCCCCGTACTCTTCGGAAATTATCGGTTGTTTGCTCAAAGTTTGGAGAAAGAACTGCCCATCACCGTCGTGTCCGACTATGAACGCGCCGCCATCGGTGAGGGAATCACCTTTGTGGATATGCCGGCCGGTGACGATATCCGTATGGGTCAGATCACGGCCGATGCCGGTCGGTTGATGACCGAAAGCCTGCTCAAAGCCGTCGAATATCATAAAGCGGGTAAGATCGACGGGCTGGTCATGGCTCCCATTACCAAACAGGCTTTGCATGAAGCCGGCTATACCTATACCTCGGAATTTGAACTGTTTGCTCAATGCTATCACACCTCATCGGTGCGCGCCGTCATCCGTTGCGAGAATATCTTCCGTGCCACCGTGGTCGGCCATTGCGCCTTCCGCGAGATTCCCAATCGGTTGAGTACGCAGGGTGTCGTCGATACCGCCCACGCCCTCCTGCAGGTCATCCGCACCTTTAAGGGCGATGGTTCGATCGCCATTGCCGCACTCAATCCTCATGCAGGCGAAAACGGTCTGTTCGGCGATGAGGAAACTACCATTCTCCAACCTGCGATCGACCGTCTGCGTGCCGAGGGGGTAAAGGTCGACGGTCCATGCCCTGCCGACACCGTGTTTTTACGCGCCGTCAACGGCATTAACGACGGTGTGGTGTTCCTTTATCATGACCAAGGCAATATCGCCATGAAAAGCCGCTTCTTCGGCGATGGCGTGCTGATCTATTCCAATGTCCCCGACTGCATCTGCTCGGTCGGTCACGGCAGTGCGCTGGATATCGCGGGTAAGGGCGTAGCCGACCCCGCCAATATCATCTCCTGCATCGCCTCGGCCGTCGAGATCTGTAAGCGAGGTGCCAAGGATGAATGAGATCCGTGTCCTGCGCCATCATTATCTGAATATCTATGTCAATTCCTTTGTACTGACCGGCGAAACCGGTTCGGTTTTTATCGATTCGGGTCTCAACGGTAACGCTCATGTATTTACTCCCTATTTACAGGGCGAGATGGCGCTGGTCGCCACCCACGGTCATTGGGACCACATCGGGCTTCACTCCTATCTCATCGGCAAGGGCGCTACCCTATACGCCCATGCGGGAGATCAAAAATATCTGGAAAACCATGCTTGGCATTGGCAGGATCTGTTCGGGCAGTACCGTGAGGATTTTGACCTGCCGCCCGCACGGGAGACCGTCTTTCAGGACAGCATAGGAGATGAAGTATCCATTGCCTGCCAAATCGAAGACGGGCAAAAATTATCGCTGCCGAGCGGTACGCTCTCGGTGATCCATACCCCCGGTCACTCCGACGGCAGTGTCTGTCTGTTCGATGAGCAAACGGGCGCCCTCTTTACGGGAGATTCCCTGATGGGGAGCGGGTTCTTTACGGGGCTTCCCCAGTATACCGACCCGACCGCCTATCGCAGGTCCATGCAGCGCCTTAAGGGGCTGGCGACGGACACCGTCTACAGTTGCCATAACGAGCCGATGAGCGGTAAACTTTTGGCGCAAAAGGCACAGGACGGGATTGACATGACCGATAAGACCGAACACCTCATCAAGCGCTATCTGTCCGGGACTCAAACCCCCGTTCTGCGTGAATTGGTCAGCGCCGTATGCGAGGAGTTGGGAAAATCGGTGGGCGGCGGTGCCTGTGTTACGGTGTTTGCGCATTTACGGGAATTGGCGGAACGGTACCCTCAGGTACTGCCCATCATAAAGATTCACGAGGAGGCGGTCAAAAATGTTTGATTTTCAGGATAAGTGTGTGATCGTTACCGGTGCTACCAGCGGGATCGGTAAGGAGATCGCCCGCGCCTTTTATCGGGCAGGGGCTAAGGTGGCCGTGTGCGGCCGCAAAAATCTGGAGGCGGCTGTGCAGGAGATCACCGACGGGGATACCGCTCATCTGTATTCGGCCATTGTGGATGTGTCGGATTTAACGGCGCTGGAAAACTTTTTCAAGGCTACGGTGGAGAAATTCGGTCGCATTGATATTCTGGTCAATAATGCGGGTGTCCAGTTTCCCAAACCCTCGGTCGAGGTCACCCGTGACGATTGGCAGAGAACGGTGGACATCAATCTGCGCGCCTACTTCTTCGGCGCTACCTTTGCCGCTAAGGATATGATGCGCCGCAAGGCAACGGGAAGTATCGTCAACATCGGCTCGGTCAATGCCATCACTGTGGTACCCGAACAGGCCGTCTATGCGGCAACCAAGGCGGGCATTTCGCAGATGACCAAAAGTCTGGCTCGCGAATGGGGCAAACAGGGGATCCGCGTCAACTGTGTCGCCCCGGGCAGTATTCCCACTGCCATCAACGCCTCGATCTATGCCGACCCTGCCGTGGATCGCGCTATGTGCGAAAAGATCCCCATGGGACGGCGCGGACAGGTACACGAGGTGGCCGATGCCACGTTGTATATGGCATCCCCCTATGCTTCGTACATCACCGGACAGACGCTGTTTGTCGACGGCGGTCTGACTCTGGTTCATGGATAATGGAAAGGAGAAAAAACAATGATCGGATTTATCGGACTTGGTATCATGGGAAAACCCATGGCCAAAAACCTGTGCAAAGCAGGGTATGAACTGGCCGTCTACGATATCGTAGCAGCGGCCGTAGAGGAACTGGCGCAGGTCGGCGCCACCCCTTGCGCTTCCATTGCCGAGGTCGCAAAGAAGAGTGATGTCATCATCACCATGCTTCCCAACAGTCCCCATGTGAAAGAAGTGGTGCTGGGCAAAGACGGCGTCATGGACAACGCCAAAGAGGGAACCTTACTTATCGACATGAGTTCCATCGCGCCCGCCGTATCGATCGAAGTGCACGACGCTCTGAAAACGAAAGGGATCCGCATGATCGACGCTCCCGTGTCGGGCGGCGAACCCAAAGCCATCGACGGCACGCTGGCCATCATGGTCGGCGGCGCGCAGGAGAATTTCGATGCCGCCAAACCGCTGTTTGAGGTCATGGGCTCCTCGGCCGTTCTGGTCGGCGCCATCGGCAGCGGCAATACCTGTAAACTCACCAATCAGGTCATCGTGGCGCTCAATATCGCCGCCCTGTCCGAGGGGATGATGCTGGCTAAGAAAGCGGGCACCGATCCGCAAAAGGTATTTGAGGCCATCAAAGGCGGTCTGGCGGGATCTACCGTTATGAACGCCAAGACGCCCATGATGCTGGCCGACAATTATAAGCCGGGCTTCCGCATCGACCTGCATATCAAAGATCTGCAGAACGCCCTCGATACCGGCCATGCGTTTGATGCCCCCCTGCCGCTGACCGAACAGATCCAGCAGGTTATGAAGAATCTCTCGGCCAACGGCGATGGCTCGCTTGACCACAGCGGGATCGCCAAGCACTATGAGGATCTGGCAGGACTCACTTTTACTGAATAACACAAAAAGGGCCAAACGGCCCTTTTTTGTTTGACAAATGTGCGAAAGTTGGGTATAGTGTAGAGGAATACCGCGAAAAAAAGGAATAAAACATGGAATTTTTACAGAAAATCTATCAATTATTGCTCGGAAACGCCCCTGTTTTTACCGTTTTTGGGCTGGAAATCCCGCTTTTAGTGCTCATTTTAATACCGGTTGGGCTTTATTTTACCATCAGAACGAAGGT
Organism: Eubacteriales bacterium; assembly: GCA_045594545.1. GTDB lineage: Bacteria > Bacillota > Clostridia > Oscillospirales > UMGS1783 > CAKSHC01. The sequence goes on from JAZNYQ010000011.1 coordinate 5,248, forward strand.
TTTGCCCGTCCGAATGTTCCCCGAAATGCTCCGTATTGCCGCCGAAAAGAACCAAAATAAATCGGGCGGTCTGTCGGGCTGGCAGGCGCTGATCGTGTCCACTGCCACCCGTGTGGGCATGGGCAACATGGCGGGCGTGGTCGCTGCCGTTTCGTTAGGCGGCGCGGGTGCCGTGTTTTGGATGTGGGTCACGGCGCTGATCGGCTCGGCCACCGCCTACATTGAGGGCACGCTGGCGCAGATCCATAACGAGGACGATCCGCTTTACGGCGGTAAGCGCGGCGGCCCTGCGTATTATATTCATAAACTTTTTGCCGGCAAGAAGAAAAAGAGCGTGATTGCCATTCTCTTCGCTGTGTCGGCCTTGGTCTGTTGGTGCGGCGTCAGCCAGATCGCCAGCAACTCGGTCACCGATGCTTTCCACAGTGCTTTTGGCATTACACCGTGGATCACCTCGGCGGTATTGCTGGTGCTGGCGGCGGGTATTGTGTTGAGGAAGAACGCTACCGTTAAGGTGCTGGATGTTTTAGTGCCTATTATGGCGATCGCCTATTTTGTGCTCACGCTGGTGGTCATTGCCCTCAATATCACCCAAGTGCCCGCCGTATTTGCCTGTATTTTTGAGGAAGCCTTTGGACTGAGGCAGATGGCCGCGGGCGGCTTCGGCGGTGCGCTGATGTTCGGTGTCAAACGCGGATTGTTTTCCAACGAGGCAGGCAGTGGCTCGGCGCCCTGTGCGGCGGCGGCCGGACAGGTGTCCCATCCGGCTAAGAGTGGTCTGTTCCAAGCCCTCGGTGTGATCATTGATACCATTGTCATTTGTACCTGTACGGCCATGCTGGTTCTGCTTGCCCCCGAAACGGTGACGGCAGGGCAGGAAGGTATGGGTTTATTGCAAAGCGCCATGCACCATCATCTGGGCGGCTTCGGTGTGGTCTTTACCGCCATTACCCTGTTCCTGTTCTGTTTCTCCACCTTTATCGGAATTTTGTATTATGCCCGCTCCAACGTGGCTTACCTGTGCGGCGATAACTGGTGGTCGCAAACGGCCTACAAGATACTGGCGTTGGTGATGCTTTTTATCGGCGGCATTGCTCAACCGTCCTTTGTGTGGGATCTGGGGGATATAGGCATTGCGTTGATGACCATCTTTAATATGATGGCCTTGCTCCCGATGGGCGGTCAGGCCATCAAAGCCTTAAATGATTATAATAGTATAAGAAGAAAAGCGAAGATAAAGAGATGAATTGCCCTGCGGGCATGATTTGACTGGCGTCATGAATTGCACCATGATGCATGAATTGCCTGCGGGCATAAGCAGAAAGGGCAATTTAATTCATGAATGCGGATGCGTTCAAATCATGAAACGATAGTTTCAATTCATGGCGATATGTCGCCAATTCATAATTTGCATAGTAAAAGAAGAACGCCTTGATGATTCAAGGCGTTCTCTTTATTTTTCTAAATCTTCCAATGCGTTGCGTACCGCCGCAATGACAAAGGCAGAAAACGTACAGTCCTTTCCTTGGATTGCGCGCTCGACATCTTCAATTACGTCATTAGGGAAGCGAATAGTTTTATTGGTTGTAGGGGGAACCGATGGAATTCGAAATGCTGACATATCACTACCTCGCAATACTTTTGTCTTGCTTATAGTGTACGGGAAATAAATCCTAAAATATGCATTGCAATTGCAATGCATATATGATATACTTTAGGGCGAGGAGGTAAAAGATATGGCAGAATTTTGTTTGGATTGCTGGAATAAATTAAACGGAACCTGTGATACAGAAGATGATTGGGTGATCTCAAAGGATCTGGATCTATGCGAAGGTTGCGGTCAGTGGAAGCATGTGGTAGAAAAACCGCGAGTATTTCCACGTTGGCTTTTCCCATTTTCTAATTTTTTCTCATCAAGGGATGACAAATAAAAAACGGACGATCATCAGATCGTCCGTTTTTTTGGGGCTTATACAAATCTTTTAACGTTACGATTCTATTAAATGCTCCATCCTTGGGATCCTTGATAAAGAAGCCGGTGCTGGTTCTTGGGTTGATTTTATAAAAATCAACCCAAGATTTATAATTCGGGCTGGCAAAGTCTTATCTGTGTAGTTAATAGGTCATTTGCGCTAATTGAAGTTCAAGTTGTTCTAGCATTAATTTTAATGCGCTGAATCTTGCTCGCCAATCGATTAGTATACATATCAATACGAAACATACTATTGATAGTAATACTATTGTTATTGTTTTTATCTTTTCCTTATTCATGCTCTATTCTTCCTTTTTGTGAGGTCATTTCTCATTGTCGAAGATTCATGTCGAGATGGGGAAATGCGGAATGATGGATGATGAATGATAAATGGAGAATTATTTATTGGGCTTGTAGGAATCTTTCAATGTGACGATGCGGTTGAAAGCGCCATCTTTCGGATCTTTGATGAAGAAGCCGGTACGTACAAACTGGAAGCGCTCGCCGCCTTCGGCATCTTTAAGCGCAGGCTCGAACATGGCATTCTCATAGGTTTTGCAGGAATCTCGGTCTACATAGTCCAGATAAGATGCGCCCTCGGGGATATCGCCGACGTTGGGGATGGTGAACAGTTTTTCATAGACACGCACCGTGCCTTTTTCGGCATGAGCGGCACTGACCCAATGAATGGTACCCTTGACTTTGCGCCCATCTGCCGGCATCCCGCAACCCGTTTCCAGATCGGCGGTGCAATGCAGTTCGGTCACCTTTCCGTTTTCGTCCTTGATGATCTCGTTGCACTTAACAATATAAGCACCCATCAAGCGTACCTCGCCGTCGGGTTTCAGACGGAAGAATTTTCCGGGCGGGTTTTCCATGAAATCCTCACGGTCAACATATACCACACGGCTAAAGGGAACGGCACGCTTACCTGCCGTTTCGTCCTTGGGGTTGTTGGGCAGATCAAAGGTTTCGGTCTTATCCTCGGGGTAGTTGGTAATCACCACCTTCAAAGGATCGAGTACCGCAATGCGGCGAGGCACTACGGGATCGAGATCGGTGCGGATACAATGTTCGAGCAGTTCGTAATCGACAATCGAATTGGCCTTGGCTACGCCGGCCGTTTCAACGAACTTGAACAAACTTTCGGGCGTGTACCCGCGGCGGCGCAGGCCGCACAGGGTCGGCATACGGGGATCGTCCCAGCCGTCGACATGATGGCCCTCGACCAGTTCGCGCAAATAACGCTTGGACATGACGGTGTAGGTGATGTTCAGGCGGGCAAATTCGCGCTGTTTGGGGGCGGGATCAAAGCCGCCGACGTTATCGACCACCCACTCGTAGAGCGGCCGGTGATTCTCAAATTCAAGAGAACAGAGCGAATGGGTAATGCCCTCCAAGGCATCCTGCAGGGGATGGGCAAAGTCATACATCGGGTAGATGCACCACTTGTTTCCCTGACGGTGATGGGTGGCGTACACGATGCGGTAGATGACGGGATCGCGCATATTCATGTTGGGCGAGGCCATGTCGATCTTGGCGCGCAGAGTGTGTTCGCCTTCCTTATATTTACCGTCACGCATTTCACGGAACAGTTTGAGGTTTTCCTCCACCGAACGGTCGCGCCACGGGCTGGGTTTGCCCGCCTCGGTCAGCGTGCCGCGGTATTCGCGCATTTGTTCGGGAGTCAGGTCGCAGACATAGGCCTTGCCGTCGAGAATCAGTTTCTCGGCAAACTCGTAGCACTTTTCAAAATAGTCCGAACCGTAGAAGATACCGCCGTCGGGAATGGCGCCCAGCCAGCGCAGATCTTCCTCAATCGAACGGACATACTCGTCGTCTTCACGGACGGGGTTGGTATCGTCATAGCGCAGGTTGAATTTGCCGCCGTATTTCTTGGCGGTAGACCAGTTGATCCAGATCGCCTTAGCCGAACCGATATGCAGGTAGCCGTTGGGCTCGGGCGGGAAGCGGGTATGGATCTCATGGGGATAGCCGGCCGCTAAATCGGCATCGATGATCTCATGAATAAAATTGTTGCTCGGTTCCATTAGTTTCTCTCCTTTGCGGCGGCCAGTCTGGCCAGTACTCTCTCACGCCCCAGTATCTGCATTACGGTATACATATCGGGCGAGGCGGTGCGGCCGGTCACGGCCACACGCAGGATGTTGGATATATCACCCACGTGTCCTTTATAGGCATGGGGGTCATTTTTATAAGCCTTGGTTTCGGCGGCGTAGCCAAAGGCAGTCGCCAACGCCTTAATGGTATCGAACCATGCCGTCTGATCGGCAGTTTCATCATAAACTTCGGCATAGCGGGTGAGGATGGCATCGACATCGTCGCCGGTCAGCGTAGAATAATCGGGCGTAAACAACTCATCAAAGAAGAAGCCGGCATAATCTTTCACGCCGTTCCACTTGGTGATGTCCTTGCGGGGCTTCTTGCCGCCGCGTCCGATAGCCAGAATGGCTTTGGTGTAGGCTTCATCACGAGTGAGTAAGGTCGCAAATTCGGGATCATACTCCTTGGCCCACGCCGTCAGCGCCGTATAGACCTCCTCGGTGCTCATGCGGGAAACGGTGGTGCGGGCAATGTCGTCGAGTTTATCATAGTCAAACAATGAGCCCGATGCGCTCAGTTTCTTGATGGCAAAGGGGAAGTCGCTAAACGGCTTGTCCGGATTGGCGGTGCGCCACTCCTCGTAGTTGGAGTTGAGCAGGGTCATGATATATTCGGTGATGCAGGCCGGATCATATCCTTCCTTTTTATAATCGGCCAGCGCCGCGGCTTTATCCCGCTTGGAGAGTTTCTTTTTGGAGTCACCCTCCATCTTCATTAACTGCGAGCAGTGCAGGTACTTGGGCAGCTTAAAGCCCAGCGCCTTAAACAGTTGAATATGGAAGGGCAGAGAGGGCAGCCATTCTTCGCCGCGCACCACGTGGGTGACTCTCATAAAATGATCGTCCACTGCGTGGGCGAAGTGGTAGGTGGGGATGCCGTCACTCTTGAGCAGGACATGGTCGATATGATTCTCGGTGATTTCCACATCGCCCTTGACCAGGTCGGTAAACTTCATCTTGCGTTCGGGATCGCCCTCGCTCCGAAAACGGATGACAAAAGGCACGCCGGCATCCAACTTTTCCTTGACCTGTTCGACCGAAGCCTCGCGCCACACCGCCCATTTGCCGTAGTAGCCGGGGTCTACCCCCTCGGCTTCCTGGCGGGCACGAATATCGCTGAGTTCTTCCTCAGTGCAGAAGCAGGGATAGGCCTTGCCTTCGCTTACCAGTTTTTTGGCCAGCGTAGCATAGATCTCCCGACGGGCGCTCTGGCGGTAGGGGCCATACTTGCCGTTATCGCCGTCGATGGGCACGCCCTCGTCAAACCGGATACCGAAATAGTTGTAGGTTTCCAGTAGGTTTTCTTCGGCGCCCTCGACCTTGCGTTTCTGGTCGGTATCTTCGATTCGTAAAATAAACACACCGCCGCTCTGGTGTGCCAACCGCTCGGATATGCGGGTAGGCAACAGTCCCCCGAAATGCACGAAGCCGGTGGGGGAGGGGGCAAAGCGGGTCACCTTAGCGCCATCACACAGTTGACGCTCGGGGTAGCGGGCTTCCAGCTCCCGGGGGGTATAAGCGGTATGCGGATATAACAAGTTAGCCAGATCCATAATAGTCTCCTATATAGTAATATATGTTAATATAGCACGCCTCGGCCCATTTTTCAAGCCTATTATTATAGGAAGAAAAATTTTTTTGAGAAAAATGAAAAAAACTCTTGATTTTCCTTGAACTTTCTGCTATAGTGTATTAGCGACTAAAATGCGATGATGCGGAAGGTTGCCGAGAAATCGGGTAATTTCCGCGGAGTAGGTCCGATTTTAAACCGGGCGTAATATGGAAACCGGCATTATCGTACGGCGATCCCGTACCTCTTTTGCTCAACAAGGCCGGATACCTGCGTGGACAGGGATTCGGTTTTCTTGTGGAGAGGTGCGAAACGCAAGAGAGCGTGTTAGGTTTTCATGGCCGCCAAACCAATTTGCCAAAAAAAATTAAGGAGGCGAGCAAATGGCAGTCAAGGAAAAGGTAAGAGTCAGACTCAAGGCTTACGATCACAATCTGATCGACCAGGCTTGCGAGAAGATCATTGCCACGGCGAAGCGCAACGGCGCAGAGGTTGCCGGTCCCATTCCTCTTCCTACCAAGAAGGAGATCGTGACCATCCTGCGTGCGGTGCACAAGTATAAAGATTCGCGTGAGCAGTTTGAAATGCGCACCCATAAGCGTCTGATCGACATCCTGAAACCTTCCCAGAAGGCGATGGAAGCCCTTACAAATCTTGAACTCCCCGCTGGCGTAGAGATCGAACTCAAGCTGTAAGCGCCGGGGTCATGTTGGCTTAGATGCCAACCAATAACCAGAAAAGGAGAAAAACATCATGAAGAATGCCATCATCGGCAAAAAGTTAGGCATGACACAGGTCTTCGATGAGGCCGGCAACTGCCTGCCTGTCACCCTGATCGAAGCAGGCCCCTGTGTTGTCATCCAGAAGAAGACGGTTGAAGTCGACGGTTACGAAGCGGTCAAGCTTGGTTACGACGATGTCACCGCCAAGAAGCTCAACAAGCCTGAGCAGGGCCAGTTCGACAAGGTCGGCGCTCCCTACAAGCGTGTACTGAAGGAGTTTGATCTTGACGATGCGGCTACCCTCAATGTCGGCGATGTTCTCACCGTCGAGCGTTTCACCGAGGGTGAGGCTGTCGATATTACCGGCACCTCCAAAGGTAAAGGCTATGCCGGCGCCATCAAGCGCTGGGGTCAGCACACCGGTCCTATGACCCACGGTTCCAAGTATCATCGTGGTCAGGGTTCCATGGGTGCGGCCAGCGATCCGTCCAAGACCCTCAAGGGCAAGCACATGGCAGGTCAGCTGGGTAACGAGCAGGTTACTGTTCAGAACTTGGCTGTTGTCAAGGTAGAGGCTGAAGATAACATCATCGCCGTCAAGGGCGCCGTTCCCGGTCCCAAGGGTGGCTTTGTGTTCATCAAGTCCTCCAAGAAAGCGTAAGGAGGATAGAAACAATGGCTAACATTAATGTGGTTAACATGAAAGGCGAAGTGGTCAATCAGATCGAACTGAACGACACCGTATTCGCCGCTGAGGTAAACGGCTCGGTTCTGCACGCAGTCGTTGTCAACTACCTCGCCAATCAGCGTCAGGGCACACAGTCTGCGCTCACCCGTGCCGAAGTGGCCGGTGGCGGTCGCAAGCCTTGGCGTCAGAAGGGTACCGGCCGTGCCCGTCAGGGTTCCACCCGCGCTCCGCAGTGGACTCATGGCGGTATCGTGTTCGCTCCCAAGCCGAGAGAGTACCGTTACTCCCTTAATAAGAAGACCAAGCTGGTCGCTATGCGTTCGGCTCTGTCTTCCAAGATGGCCGATAACGATCTGATCGTTGTCAGTGCTATCGAACTCGAGGAAGTCAAGACCAAGACGGTTGCTGCTATGCTCACCGCTCTGGGTGTTGAGAAGAAGTCTTTGATCGTTACCGGCGATGTCGATAAGAACGTTGTTCTGGCTTCCCGTAACATCGAGGGCAACAAGACCACCTTCGTCGGTCAGCTCAACGTGTATGACATCCTCAACTCCGGCAAACTCATCCTTACTGAGGATGCCGTTAAGAAGATCACGGAGGTGTATGCATAATGAAGTCCATGTATGATGTGATCATCAAGCCGATCATTTCCGAAAAGAGCATGAGCGGTCTTGAAAATAAGAAGTACACCTTTGAAGTGGCTACCGATGCCAACAAGATCGAGATCGCCAAGGCGGTTGAAGAGATCTTCAAGGTAAAAGTGGCTAAGGTGAGCACTGTCACCGTCAAGGGTAAGCCCAAGAGAGTCGGCATGCATATGGGAACCACGGCCAAGCGCAAGAAGGCTACCGTCACGCTGACTAAGGATTCGAAGACCATCGGCTTCTTCGACAGCCTGCAGTAATAAGAGAAGGAGAATACAGACATGGGTATTAAAAAGTATAAACCTACTTCTCCCGGCCGCCGTGGCATGTCGGTGCTCAGCTTTGATGAGATCACCAAGTCCACTCCGGAAAAGTCCCTGCTGACTTCTCTGAAGAAGCATTCGGGCAGAAATAACAACGGCCGCATCACCGTTCGCCATCAGGGCGGCGGCAACAGACGCAAGTACAGAATCATCGATTTCAAGAGAAACAAGATGGACGTTCCTGCTACTGTTCTGGCCATCGAGTACGACCCCAACCGTAGCGCCAACATCGCTTTGATCCAGTATGAGGACGGCGAGAAGGCCTACATCGTGGCTCCCCTTGATCTCAAGGTCGGAACCACCATCATCAGCAGTGCTTCTGCCGACATTAAGCCCGGCAACTGCCTGCCGATCGAAAACATTCCTGTCGGTACCATCATCCACAATGTAGAGATGTATCCCGGCAAGGGCGCCCAGCTGGTCAGAACCGCCGGTGCTTTTGCACAGCTGATGGCCAAGGAGAACGGCATGGCTCAGATCCGTATGCCGTCGGGCGAAGTCCGTTTGATCCGTCTTAACTGCAAGGCTACCATTGGTCAGATCGGTAACCTGGATCATGAGAACGTAGTCATCGGTAAAGCCGGCCGTAAGCGTCACATGGGCATCCGTCCTACCGTCCGCGGCTCGGTCATGAACCCGAACGACCACCCGCATGGCGGTGGTGAGGGTAAATCCCCCATCGGTCGTCCCGGTCCTGTGTCCCCTTGGGGCAAACCGACTCTGGGCTACAAGACCAGATCCAAAAAGGCTCAGTCCGACAAATTTATCGTCAAGAGACGCAATGCCAAGTAATTTGGTTGCGTAAGGAGGTAATTCAATGGGTAGAAGTGTTAAGAAGGGCCCGTTCGTACAGCCCGTACTTCTGAAGAGAGTTCAGGAAATGAATGCCGCAGGCGAGAAGCGTGTGCTCAAGACCTGGTCCCGTGCATCCGTCATTTTCCCGGATTTCGTCGGACACACCTTTGCCGTTCATGACGGCAGAAAGCACGTTCCCGTTTATGTGACCGAAGATATGGTCGGCCACAGACTCGGTGAATTTGCTCCGACCAGAACCTTCAGAGGCCATGCCGGCGCCAAGAAGACCGGTGCTTAAGGAGGAATTTGACAATGGAAGCAAAAGCTACTGTGACTTTCGTTCGTCTTTCCCCTCAAAAAGTGACTATTGTGCAGGATCTTATCCGCAACAAACCGGTCGTTGAGGCGAGAGCGATACTGAAAAACACCCCGAAGGCTGCCAGCGCTTATCTGCTTAAGCTGCTCGATAGCGCCGTAGCCAATGCAGAGAACAATCTGCATCTGAATAAGGACAATCTCATCGTTTCCGAGACCTTCGTCGGCCCCGGCCCCATTCTCAAGAGAATGCAGCCCCGCAGCCGCGGTTCGGCCTACCGGATCCTGAAGAGAACGTCCCACATCACCTTGGTCGTCAAGGAAAAAGAATAAGGAACAGGAGGTTTTAGCATGGGCCAGAAAGTTAATCCCCACGGTTTACGTGTGGGCATCATCAAAGACTGGGATTCTAAATGGTATGCGCCCGATCATCAGTTTGGCGATCTGCTCGTCGAAGATAAGAAGATCCGTGACTACCTGAAGAAGACTCTCTATGCTGCCGGTGTTCCTGCCGTCAAGATCGAGAGAGATCCCAACAAGATTCGTATTACTATCCAGTGCGCTAAGCCCGGCGTCGTGATCGGCAAGGGCGGCACTGAGATCGAGAAGTACCGTGCCGCCATCGAAAAGATGATCGGCAAGCCGGTCGCTCCCCTCAACATCGTTGAAGTCAAGCAGCCGGATCTCAACGCTCAGCTGGTTGCCGAGAACATCGCTTCCCAGCTCGAGAAGCGTACTTCCTTCCGCCGTGCCATGAAGATGGCCATCCAGCGCACCATGCGTCTGGGCGCTAAGGGTATCAAGACCTGCGTGTCCGGCCGTTTGGGCGGTGCGGAAATCGCTCGTAGCGAGCATTATCATGAGGGTACTATTCCCCTGCAGACCCTGCGTGCTGACATCGACTACGGTTTTGCCGAGGCAAACACCACCTACGGTCGTATCGGCGTAAAGGTCTGGATCTACAGAGGCGAAGTTCTTCAGGCTCGTACCAACGTGACCGAAGAGCGTCGTGAGCGTCGCGAGAACCGCGACAGAAGACCTCGCAGAGAAGGAGGACGCCGCAATGTTAATGCCTAAGAGAGTGAAGTACAGAAGAGTACACCGTGGCAGAATGACCGGCCGCGCCCTCGTCGGCAACACCGTGTCTAACGGCGAATTCGGTCTGGCTACCGAAGAGCCCGCATGGATCACTGCCAATCAGATCGAAGCCGCCCGTATCGCCATGACCCGTTTCACCAAGCGTGGCGGTAAGGTGTGGATCAAGATCTTCCCCCACAAGCCCATCACCCGTAAGCCCCTTGAAACCCGTATGGGTAAAGGTAAGGGCGCTCCCGAGTATTGGGTAGCCGTAGTTAAACCCGGCAAGGTTATGTTTGAGATCGCCGGCGTCTCGGAAGAGGTCGCCCGTGAGGCTTTCCGCCTGGCTTCTCACAAGCTGCCGGTCAAGTGCAAGTTCGTCGCCAGAGAAGACCTCGGAGGTGATAAGTGATGAAGGCAAAGGATCAGAGAGATAAATTCAGAGCTATGAGCGAGCAGGAGCTGACCAAGAAGATCGCAGATCTTAAGGAAGAGCTGTTCAACCTTCGCTTTCAGCATGCTACCAACCAGCTCGAAAATCCTCTGCGCATCTCCCAGACCAAGAAGGATATCGCAATGGCAAAGACTATTCTTCGTGAAAAGGAGTTGAAGGTCGAGGCCTAAGGCCACGGCTTTCATGAAAGGAGGATTTTATCATGAGTGAAAGAGGACTCAGAAAGACTCGTGTCGGTGTCGTTACCAGCGACAAAATGGATAAGACCATCGTCGTGTCCATCGCCGACCATGTAAAGCATCCGCTTTATTCCAAGGTTATCAAGCGCACCTACAAGCTGAAGGCTCACGATGAAAACAACGAGTGCCGCGTAGGCGATAAGGTTCGCGTTATGGAGACCAGACCCTTGTCCAAGGACAAGAGATGGAGACTGGTCGAAATCATTGAGAAGGCTAAATAAGAAAGCCCAGTAAGGAGGATACAACCGTGATTCAGCAACAGACCTATTTGAAGGCAGCTGACAACACCGGCGCAAAAGAGCTTATGTGCATCCGTGTGCTGGGCGGTACTGGCAGAAAGTATGCCAATATCGGCGATGTTGTTATTGCCTCGGTTAAAAAGGCAGCACCCGGCGGCATGGTCAAAAAGGGTGATGTCGTTAAATGCGTGATTGTCCGCTCCGCTCAGGGCATTCAGCGCGCTGACGGTAGCCGTATTCGTTTCGACGAGAACGCCGCCGTCATCATCCGTGAGGATAAGAACCCCCGCGGTACTCGTATCTTTGGGCCCATCGCTCGTGAGCTGCGTGACAAGGAATATACCAAGATCCTGTCCCTGGCTCCCGAAGTGCTGTAATGGGAGGAAAAGAAATGAACGATCTTCATATTAAATCCGGCGATACCGTTCAGGTAATCTCCGGCGATTCCAAGGGTAGCACCGGCAAGGTTCTTGCCGTATCTCCCAAAGAGAAAAAGGTCATCGTTGAAGGTGTCAACATGGTGACCAAACACGTTAAGCCTAAGAACCAACAGCAGCAGGGCGAGATCGTGAAGGCCGAAGGCGCCATGTACGCCTGCAAGGTCGCTCTCTATTGCCCCAAGTGCAAGACCGGCGTTCGTACCGGCGTTAAGGTTGAAGACGGCAAAAAGGTCCGCGTCTGCAAGAAGTGCGGCGCCGTTATCGAATAAGGAGGGTAGGAGACATGACAAGATTACAAGAACGTTATATCAACGAAGTGGCTCCCGCTCTGAACAAGAAGTATCAGTACAAGAGCTGCATGCAGATTCCGAAGTTCGATAAGATCGTCATCAACGTTGGTTGCGGCGAAGCCCGTGAGAATGCAAAGGTTATCGACGCGGTTGTCAATGACCTGACCAAGATCACCGGTCAAAAGCCCGTCGTTTGCGCCGCTCGCAAGTCGGTAGCAAACTTCAAACTGCGTGAAGGTATGCCCATCGGTGTCAAAGTCACTCTGCGTGGCGATCGTATGTATGAATTCATGGATCGTCTGTTCAGCCTGGCTCTGCCCCGTGTGCGTGACTTCCGTGGCATTTCGGCAGATTCCTTCGACGGCCGCGGCAACTATGCCCTGGGCCTCAAAGAACAGCTGATCTTCCCCGAAATTGAGTACGACAAGATCGATAAGGTTCGTGGCATGGACATCGTGTTCGTTACCACCGCCAAGACCGATGAAGAAGCTCGTGAGCTGCTCACTCTGATGGGCGCTCCGTTTGCCAAGTAAGGAGGCGATACGCATGGCTAGAAAAGCACTGGTTTTACAGCAGAAAGAAGCTCCTAAGTTCTCGACGAGAGCCTATAACAGATGCAAGATATGCGGTCGTCCCCATGCTTATCTTCGTAAGTATGGCATCTGCCGTATCTGCTTTAGAGAATTGGCCTATAAGGGCCAGATTCCCGGCGTGAAGAAGTCCAGCTGGTAAGAGGAGGAATAGAAATGCAGATTACTGATCCGATTGCTGATATGCTCACCAGAATCCGCAATGCGAACTCTGCCAAGCATGACAGCGTAGATATTCCCGCCTCCAACATGAAGAAGGCTATTGCCCAGATTCTGCTGGATGAGGGTTACATCAAAAAGTATGATGTCGTCGAAGACGGCAAGCAGGGCATGATCCATGTCGAGCTCAAGTACGGCCCCGGCAAGACCAAGATTATTCAGGGTCTGCGCCGTGTGTCCAAGCCCGGCCTGCGTATCTATGCCGGCAAGGAAGAGATGCCCCGTGTTATGCGTGGGCTGGGTATCGCCATCGTGTCCACCTCCAAGGGTGTTATGACCGATAAGGCGGCCAGAAAAGCAAACATCGGCGGCGAAGTTCTCGCCTTCGTATGGTAAGAAAGGGGTATAAGTTATGTCCAGAATTGGCAGAAAAGAAATAACTGTCCCTGCCGGCGTAACCGTCACCATCGGTGAAGGCAATCATATCGCCGTCAAGGGCCCCAAGGGCAATCTTGAAATGAATGCCCATCCTGATATGCTGATCAAGCAGGAAAACGGTGTCATCACCGTGGCCCGTCCGTCCGAGTCCAGAGAGCATCGCTCTCTGCATGGCCTGACTCGTACCCTCATCGCCAACATGGTGGAAGGGGTTACCAACGAGTTCTCCAAGACCCTGATCATCAACGGTGTCGGTTACCGTGCCGCTAAGCAGGGTAAGGATCTGGTCATGAACCTCGGCTACTCTCATCAGGTCATCGTCAGCGAAACGGCGGACATCAAGATCGATGTTCCCAACCCGAACACCATCATTATCCACGGTGTGGATAAGCAGAAGGTCGGTCAGTTCGCTGCCGAAGTCAGAGAGAAGCGTCCGCCTGAGCCGTATAAGGGCAAAGGAATCAAGTACGAAACCGAGCGTATTATCCGTAAAGAGGGTAAAGCCGGTAAGGGTGCGAAGTAAGGAGAATAAGCAATGGTTAAGAAAATTGACAGCAATAAGGCTCGTCTTAAGAGACATAAGAGAGTCCGTGGCAAAATTTCCGGCACTCCCGCTTGCCCCCGTTTGTGCGTGTTCCGCTCCAACACCAACATCTATGCTCAGATCATCGATGATACTGAGGGTAAGACGTTGGCAAGTGCCAGCTCGCTGGGTCTGGAGGGTGGCTCCAATAAGGAAGCTGCCAAACAGGTCGGTCTGCTGATCGCACAAAAGGCTAAGGAAGCCGGCATCGTGGATGTCGTATTCGATCGCGGCGGTTATGTGTATCACGGCCGTGTCCAGGCACTCGCAGAAGGCGCCCGCGAGGGCGGCCTGAACTTTTAACAAAGGAGGGCATAAACAATGGCAGAATTGATCGATGCAAGCACCCTCGATCTTCAGGAAAGAGTAGTGTGCATTAATCGTGTATCCAAGACCGTCAAGGGCGGCCGCATCATGAAGTTTGCGGCACTCGTCGTTGTTGGTAACGGCAACGGTATTGTCGGCGTTGGTATGGGCAAGTCCTCCGAAGTTCCCGATGCTATTCGTAAGGGCATCGAAGATGCGAAGAAGAAGCTCGTCCGTATCGCTATGAAGAATACCACCATTCCCCACGAGAACGTTGGCCGTTTCGGTGCTTCCATGGTAGTGCTGAAGCCTGCCGCTCCCGGTACCGGTGTGATCGCCGGCGGCGCTGTCCGTGCCGTCGTTGAGCTGGCCGGTATTCAGGATATCCGTACCAAGGCTCTGCGTTCCCGTAACCCCATCAACCTTGTTAACGCTACCATCAACGGCCTGTCCGAGATCCGTGATGCTCAGACGGTTGCGGCTATGCGCGGCAAGGAAGTTAAAGAAATCTTAGGTTAAGGAGGTATTTATCATGGCTCTCAAGATCACCTTGAAGAAATCTCTGATCAGCTGCAAAAAGAATCAGATAGATACCGCTAATACTTTCGGTCTGAAGAGACCGGGCGACGTTACCGTTCAGCCGGAAAACGCCGCTACCCTCGGCAAGGTTCGTGTCATTTCCCACCTTGTTGAAGTAGAAAAGGTCAAGGAGGCACGCAAGAAATGAAATTGCATGAATTAACTCCTGCTGCCGGCTCCACCTTCGAGCCCAAGAGAAAGGGCAGAGGTATCGGTTCCGGTAACGGCAAGACCGGCGGCCGCGGCCACAAAGGCCAGAAGGCCCGTTCCGGCGGCGGTGTTCGCCCCGGATTTGAAGGCGGCCAGATGCCCCTTCAGAGACGTGTTCCTAAGCGCGGTTTCAACAACATCTTCGCTAAAGAATATGTCACCATCAACGTCGAGCGCCTGAACGCTTTTGAAGCCGGCGCTGTTGTCGATGCTGCCGCTCTGCATGAGGCCGGCATCATCTCCAAGACTTTGGACGGCGTTAAGTTCCTCGGCCGCGGCGAGGTCACCAAGGCTCTCACCGTGCGCGCCGCTAAGTTCACCGAGTCTGCCAAGCAGAAGATCGAGGCAGCCGGTGGTAAGGCTGAGGAGGTATAACGATGTTCGAGGGATTGATCGCAGCATTTAAGAATTCTGACCTGAGAAAGAAGATCTTTTTCACCATCATGATTCTGCTGCTGTACCGCGTTGGCGCGCTGATCCCCGTTCCTTTCGTTGATACTACTATGCTGGGCTCGGTGTTCCAAAACTCCGGACTGACCGATATGCTCAATATCATGTCAGGTGGTGCATTGCAGAACGCGGCGTTGTTTGCCATGGGTATCTCGCCCTACATCAACGCTTCCATTATCGTCCAGCTGCTCACGATTGCCATTCCCGCTCTCGAGCGGTTGAAGAAGGCAGAAGACGGCCAGAAGAAGATCAATAAGATCACCCGTTATCTGACTGTGGCTCTGGGCCTTGTCATGGGTTACGGTTATTACACCATCCTTGACAATGCCATGGGCGTTCTCACCGAGAAGTCCTTCTTCACCGGTCTGATCGTTGTTCTTGCCTTTACGGCAGGTTCGGCACTTGTTATGTGGATGGCCGAGAAGATCGATGAACACGGTATCGGAAACGGTATCTCCATGATCCTCTTCGCCGGTATCCTCTCGCAGGGTCCCGCCATCGTGAGCTGGGTCGTTACTTCCGTTAAGGAAGGCAAGTTCGTCGGTCCCATCCTGGTACTGGTCATCGGGCTTTTGATGATCGCCGGTATCGTTTGGGTCAACGGCGCCGAAAGACGTATTCCGGTTCAGTATGCCAAGCGTGTTGTCGGCCGTAAAATGTACGGCGGCAACCAGACTCACCTGCCCATGAAGGTGCTGATGACCGGCGTTATGCCTATCATCTTTGCCAGCTCCTTCTGCATGCTGCCCTCTACCATCGCTTCGTTCATGGCAGAGAACGGCTTTACCAAGTGGGTCATCAACTATTTCACAACAGATAGCCCGCTCTACGGCATTCTGTTCTTCATCCTGATTATTTTCTTCAACTATTTCTATGTATCGGTCTCTTACGATCCCGTGGAGATATCCAACAATCTTCAGAAAAACGGCGGCTCCATCCCCGGCATTCGTCCCGGTGAGCCGACTGTCAATTACATCAAGAAGTCGCTCAATAAGATCACTCTGCTGGGTGCTATCTTCCTCGGCTTCATTGCTATCATCCCGATGATCGCTACCGTTGCTTTCGGTGTCAACTTTGCACTGTCCGGCAACAGCATGCTCATCGTCGTCAGCATCATTCTTGAAACCTCGATGGTACTCGAATCTCAGATTTCGATGCGCCATTACAAAGGTTTCCTGGAGTAATTGAGAGGTAACGTTTTGAAACTGATTTTACTTGGACCTCCCGGATGCGGGAAGGGAACGCAGGCAGCCTTCATTAAAGAACGCTACAACATCCCCTCGATCAGCACCGGCGACATGATCCGTGAACAGGTCCGCTCGGGCAGTGAACTGGGCAAACAGGTCAAGGCTTGTTTGGATGCCGGTACTCTGGTCAGCGACGAACTGGTCATCAAGATCGTGGAAGCCCGCCTCAAGGCTGACGACTGTAAGAACGGGTACATCCTCGACGGATTCCCCCGTACCGTCGCTCAGGCTCAGGCTCTGGCCGACATGGGCGTTGTCATCGACAAGGTTGTAGACATCACACTGCCTGACGAAACGATTATTGACCGAATATCCGGACGGCGGGTTTGCCCTGCCTGCGGTGCATCCTATCACATCACATCCATCCCCAGCGCAGACAATGTCCATTGCGACAAGTGCGGCGCCGATCTGATCCATCGTAGCGATGATCAGCCCGAGGTCGTGGCCAAGCGTCTGGTGGAATACCGTGAGAAAACGGCGCCCTTGACCGATTTCTATAAGAAGGTCGGCAATCTGGTTACCGTTTCGAGCGTGGGTGCGATCGAAGATGTGACCGCCGCGATATTCGCAGCATTAGAGGCATAACGTTTATGATCATACTCAAATCGGCTCGTGAGATCGAACTGATGAAAAAAGCAGGCCGTATCGCCGCCGGAGCTCGTGCTCTGGCCGGCGAGATGGTCGCTCCCGGCATCACCCTCAAAGAGATCGACAAGGCGGTGCACTCGTATATTAAGAGTCACGGCGCCAAGGCGGCCTTTCTGGGTTACGGCGGATTTCCCGCCTGTTGCTGTATGTCGGTCAACGAGGCTGTTATTCACGGTATCCCCAATGACTATGCCCTCAAAGACGGCGATATCCTGAGCGTAGACTTAGGTGCCATCTACCAAGGGTACTATAGTGATTGCGCCGATACTTTCCCCTGCGGAAACATCTCGGCTGAGGATGAAAACCTGATCCGCGACACACGCCAATCCTTCTGGGAAGCCTTCAAGGTTATGCGCGAGGGCTACCGCATTGGTGATGTGGGTGCGGCGGTTGAGGATTATTGCACGGCACGCGGCTATGGCGTGGTCTGGGAATACACCGGACACGGCGTGGGTCGAGCCTTGCACGAAGATCCCAGCATCCCCAACCTTGGCCCCAAGGGCCACGGAGCGCGGCTGCGCCGAGGTATGACGCTGGCCATTGAACCCATGATCAACTTGGGTACGGGCGATGTGGAAAAAATGAATGACGGTTGGACGGTGCTGACGGCGGACCGCAAACGCAGTGCTCATTATGAGAATACTGTGCTCATCACCGACGGCGATCCCGTTATTCTGACGACCGAGGACTGATATGAAACATAAGTTTGCCTACTCCATTGCCGGACATGATACCGGTTGGCTGTATTACGTGCTGGAAGAAAGGGAAGATGCCCTGATTCTGGTTAACGGCAAACAGCATAAACTGGCAAGTCCGAAACGCAAAAACCGCAAGCATGTTTTTGTCCTTGAATATGAAAGTGAGTATTTTGCGTCACTTGTCCAAGGCCAAAAACAATTGACCGATAAGGGACTCAGACGAGAACTGAGTCGCCTCAATAACCTTCTTCCAATAGGAGGATAATCATGGCAAAAGAAGATATTATCGAGTTTGAAGGTACCGTACTGGAAGCTCTGCCCAACGCAATGTTTGCGGTAGAGTTGGCCAATGGGCATAAGATCTTAGCCCATATTTCCGGTAAACTGAGAATGAATTATATCAAGATACTTCCGGGCGACAAGGTCACCGTGGAAATCTCCACCTATGACCTGTCCAAGGGCCGAATCATTTGGCGCTCGAAGTAAGGGTATAACAAGGAGGAACAATCATGAAAGTAAGACCTTCCGTGAAAGCCATATGCGAAAAATGCAAGATCATTAAGAGAAAAGGCAAAGTAATGGTCATCTGCGAAAACCCGAAGCATAAGCAGAAACAGGGTTAATTAAGGAGGTGCAGATCTAATGGCAAGAATTTCCGGCGTTGACATTCCCAACGAAAAACGCGTAGAGATCGGCCTGACCTACATCTATGGTGTCGGTCGCGCCAGATCCAATGAGATCCTGGCTGGTACGGGCATTGACCCCAACACCCGCGTTAAGGATCTGACCGAGGATGAAATTTCCAAGATCCGTGAGTACATGGAGCACCACTACGAAGTAGAAGGCGACCTGCGTCGCGCTACTGCGCTCAACATCAAGCGCCTGGTCGAGATCGGCAGCTACCGTGGACTCAGACACAGAAAGAGTTTGCCCGTGCGCGGTCAGCGCAGCAAGACCAATGCGAGAACCCGCAAAGGCCCTGCCAAGACCATGGCAAACAAGAAGAAATAAGAAGGAGGATTGAATCATGGCTAAAGCTACTAAAAAAGTTGTCAGAAAACGTCGCGAGAAAAAGAATATCGAGCGTGGCGCAGCGCATATTCGCTCCTCTTTCAATAACACCATAGTCACCATCACCGACGTGGACGGCAATGCTCTGTCTTGGGCCTCCGCCGGCGGACTTGGTTTCAGAGGTTCGAAGAAGTCCACTCCGTTTGCTGCTCAGACGGCTGCCGAAACGGCTGCCAAGGCGGCTATGGAGCATGGTCTTAAGACGGTTGAAGTGTACGTCACCGGCCCGGGTTCCGGCCGTGAGGCGGCAATCAGAGCTCTTCAGGCTGCCGGTCTTGAGGTAACGATGATCAAAGACGTTACCCCCATCCCCCACAACGGATGCCGCCCGCCCAAGAGAAGAAGAGTATAACGGAGGTACGTGAACAATGGCAAGATATACAGGCGCCGTTTGCAAACAGTGCATGAGAGAACGTCAGAAGCTCTTTTTGAAGGGCGACCGTTGCTACAGCGAGAAGTGCGCTCTCACCAGACGTGAGAAGCTGCTGGCCCCCGGTCAGCATGGCGCTCGTCGCCGCAAACTCTCCGAGTACGGCACTCAGATGCGCGAGAAGCAGAAGGCAAGAAGATTTTACGGTGTTCTTGAAGGTCAGTTCGCTAAGTACTACGAAATGGCCATCAAGATGAAGGGTGTGGCCGGTGAAAACCTGCTCACCATTCTGGAAAGCAGACTGGACAACGTGGTCTACCGTCTCGGTTTCGCCATGTCCCGTCCTGAGGCTCGTCAGCTCGTCGTTCACGGCCATTTCACCGTTAACGGCAAGCGTGTGGACATTCCCTCCTATCTGGTAAAACCCGGCGATGTGATCGCGGTTAAGGAAACCAGCATGGACAGCACCAAGATCAAGGCTGTTCTGGAAGCCAATGCTTCCAAACCCGTACCCAAGTGGCTTGAATCCGACAAGGAAAAGGCTGTTGGTAAGGTTATTACCCTCGCAACCAGAGAAGACATCGATCTTCCGGTCGAGGAGCATCTCATCATCGAGTACTATTCCAAATAATCCCACATAAAGTCCGTGCTAACATTCTATTAGCATAACCAAATGAACTATTTTGAAAGGGAGAATTTACGATGATAGATATTGAAAAACCGCAGATCGGCGTTGAATTTATATCGGAAGACGAAACCTACGGTAAATTTACCGTGGATCCGCTTGAGAGAGGCTATGGAATTACCTTAGGTAACTCCCTGCGCCGCATCATGCTCTCTTCACTGCCCGGTGTGGCCGTTCAGTCGATCAAGATCGACGGTGTGGCCCACGAGTTTTCTACCATCCCCGGCGTGAAGGAAGACGTGACTGAGCTGATCCTTAACATGAAGGGCTTGGTTGCCAAACTGTACAGCGATGGCCCCAAGGTCGTCTATATTGAAGCGGTCGGTCCTTGCGAAGTCAAGGCCGGCGACATCAAGACCGATTCCGACGTCGAGATCCTCAATCCCGATATGCATATTGCCACCCTGGGCAAAGAGGGCAAACTCTTTATGAGCATCACCCTCGGCAAAGGTCGCGGCTATGCACTGGCCGATAAGAACAAAGAACTTACCGGCGGCATTATCGGTGAGATTCCCATCGACTCAATCTATACCCCTGTTCTGAAGTGCAACTACTCGGTATCGCCCATGCGTGTCGGTCAGGTTACTGACTTCGACCGCCTGACTCTGGAAGTCTGGACCAACGGTGTCATCTCGGCTAAGGCCGCCGTGGCGCTTGGTGCCAAGATCATGAGCGATCACCTGAGCCTGTTCATCAACCTGTCTGAAATGGGCAAATCCGCCGACGACGTGTGGAGAGCCGATCAGACGGCCGATAACCGCAAGATTCTGGACATGACCATTGAAGAACTCGACCTGTCGGTTCGTTCCTTCAACTGTCTGAAACGTGCCGGTATCAACACGGTAGACGATCTGGCCAACAAGACGCAGGAAGACATGATCAAGGTTCGTAACCTTGGTAAGAAGTCGCTGGAAGAGGTTATTGCAAAACTCAAGTCCCTCGGTTTAGCTTTGAGAGACGAAGAAGAATAATAAGTGTTTAGCCGATAACGGCCAAACCAGGCATTATTAGAAGGAGGTACAGGGTTATGCCCGGAACCAGAAAGTTAGGCAGACCTACCGATCAGAGAATGGCTATGCTTCGCGGCATGGTAACCTATCTGCTCGAAAACGGCCGCATTGAGACCACTCTTACCCGCGCCAAAGAGGTATCTGCCCTCGCTGAAAAAATGATCACCTTAGGCAAAAAGGGTGACCTGGCTGCATACCGTCAGGCGCTCGCCTTTATTACCAAAGAGGATGTGGCTCATGATCTGTTCACTATCCTTGCTCCCAAAATGGCCAAGCGTAACGGCGGTTACACCCGCATCTACAAGCTCGGTCCCCGTCGTGGTGACGGTGCCGAGATGGCCATCATCGAACTGGTAACGGTTCGTGAGGAGATGGAGGCTGCGGAAAAGAAGAAGAAAGCAGCCGCCAAGCGTGCCGCTGCTAAGAAGGCTCCCAAGAAGGTTGAAGAAACCGTTTCTGTGGAAGAAGCCGACAAGGCCGCTGCCGAAGAGATCAAGGCTGAGGTTGCTGAGGAAGTCAAAAAGGCTGCTGCCAAGAAGACTGCCGAGAAGGCCGAAGCTGCCGAAGTAGTGGAAGAAACCGCTACCGAAGAATAAAAGACAAAAAAGAGATACTCGAAAGAGTATCTCTTTTTTTGTTGCAAGAAAAACCATGGGAAAATACCGAAAAACCATTGCAAAATTTGGCATTTCGTATTATCATAAAAATAGAATATTTTTATTACCATACAGGAGGAACATTTCATGTTACGCACAGAAATGACCGGAAAAGTTGCCGTTATCACCGCCGGTGCCGGTGTCATCGGCGAGGAGATCTGCAAGACCTTTGCCGCATCCGGCGCCGCCGTTGCCGTTTGCGATAAAGACGTGGCCGCCGCCGAAAAAGTGGCCGCTGTGATCACCGCTGCCGGTGGAACCGCCAAGGGCTATGCTCTGGACATCCGCAAAAAGGATACCTTTGCCGACGTGGTGTCGGCCATCGCTGCCGACTTGGGCGGAGTCGATATCTTGGTCAACAACGAGAACGAGGAGATCGCTCCCGACGATCGGAAACCCCTGCACGAATTTGATATGGATATGTATGACGATATGGTCAATGCCGGTATCAACGGCACCTACTATTTCTCTAAAGCCTGCACGCAGGAAATGGAGAAGCGCGGCAAGGGCGCCATTGTTAACGTCCTTTCCATCCGCGGCCTTGTGCCGGTAGCCAACCAGAGCCCTGTTGTGGCTGTGGCCGCTGCTCAGATCGGCTACACCCGTATGTGGGGCGTGGAAATGAAAGATTACAACATCCGCGTCAACGCCGTCGCCGCCGGTCTTTCCCGTAACGAGAAGAACGCCGATACGCTGACCAATCCCGAGGCGAAACTCTCCCATGTCGCGGTTAAGCGTCTGTGCGAGCCTGCCGATGTGGCCAATGCCGCTCTGTTTTTGGCCAGCGACGATGCCGCCTATATCACCGGTGCCGTACTGCCTGTCGATGGCGGTCTCAATGCCGGCTACGTGAGAAGCTTCTAAGGAGGAATGGACAATGAGAATCGATTGTGATAGAGTGAATGATCCCATCGAGAAAATCTTCGACGGTGTCTACGGATATAAAAAGCCCTATAACTGCATGAAGGCCGATCTGAACGATCGCGTGGCCGTCATTACCGGTGCATCGGGCATGATCGGCGGTGCTACGGCCGACCTGTATGCCAAGTCCGGTTGTCATATCGCCATCCTCGATATCGCCGATGAAAAAGGCGAGGCGCGTGCCAAGCGCATCCGTGAAGAGGAGGGAGTGAAGGCCAAATATTACCATTGTAACCTCGGCTCCCGTGAGGAGATTTCTGATGTTATCAAGCAAGTCTATGCCGATTTTGGTAAAATCGATATCCTGTTCTGCAACGCCGGCGGTAACTGGGGCAACCGCGAACCCCTGCCTAAGTTCGACGATGCGAAATTTGAATTAAATAATGAATTGAACTTACATAACGGCACCGTCTGGATCATCAAACAGGTCATTCCTCAGATGATCGAGCAGGGAAGCGGTTGCATTCTGCTGACCTCCAGTGTCTGCGGTGTGACGGGTCTTCGTCGTCAGTGCGGTTTTGTCGGCTCGAAGTTTGCCATGGCGGCTTTGACCAAGTCGATGGCGCTCGAATACGCCAAGTACGGCATCCGCGTCAACTGCTTAGCTCCCGGAAGCCTGCCTCTGCCGCAGGCGAAACTCAACTTCCTGTGGGATACCGTTACCTTCGAAGATTACGATGCCAACTTTGAGCATCCCGATAGCATGGTTTACGATATCGCCGCCCGCCGCCCCGCCTATCCTACCGATATGGCCGGTCTGATGCTCTATCTGGCATCGGACGATGCTTGCTATACCACCGGTCAGGTCATCTGCGTAGACGGTGGTTGGACCGCCGGTTTCTCGGGCGATTATTAATAAAAAGGAGAGAAAATCATGGCAAATTTTGCACAAAAAGTAGCCGCCCACCGTGTCGGCAAGGATGAATTGGCCGTATTCTATGTCGGTCAAGCGGGCTATCTCATCAAAACGCATGACGGTAAACTCATTGGTCTGGATATGTACCTGACCGACTGTGTTGAGCGCCTTTGCAATTTCCGCCGCATCAGCGCTAAGATCTTGGCTCCTGATGAACTGACCTTCGATTATGTTTTGGTCTCCCATAACCATCCCGACCACTTCGATGTGGATGCGTTGCCCATTATTATGAGCGATCCCAATACCAAGATGATCACCAGTGTCTGCGGTAAAGAGTCGGCCGATCAGGCGGGCATCAAGAAAAACGTATTCCCCCTGCGCCGCGGCGAGGATATCAAGTTCGACGATATCCGTGTCCGTGCCGTCTTCTGTGACCATGGCAAGTTGGCTCCCAACGCCCTCGGTTTTATCATTGAGATCGACGGCTTTAAACTCTATTACGCCGGCGATACTTGCTATAGCCCCGATGAGGTTGAGATGTTCAAGAGAGAGAAGTTTGATCTGATGATGGCGCCCATCAACGGCGTGTTCGGCAACCTCAATGAAGAAGAGTGCGCCAAGTATGCCGCTCTGATCGAGCCGGAAATGACACTGCCTTGCCACTTCTGGACCTTCGTGGAGCACGGCGGTGATCCCAGAAAGTTCGTTGAAGCCATGAAAACACAGGCGCCCGAACAGGCCTATACCTTCCTGACTCAGGGTGAGTATGTACAGTTGAGGAAATAATTATGGTCGAGATCAAGAAAAGCATGTACAAAGACATCGAGTCGGTCGTCGTGACCACCGATGCCCTCATCGCTACCTTCCTGCCCTCACAGGGCGGTAAGCTGGTCTCTCTGATCCGCAAGGAAACAGGACGGGACTATCTGGCTCAGCGTAAAGGCGAAACCTATCGCAAACTGGGTATTGACAGTTCCTACGTGCAGGCCGAATGCTCGGCATACGACGATATGTTCCCGACCATCGACCCATGGGCGTACCCTGACGGTCCGTTAAAGGACAAACCCTATCTCGACCATGGTGAGGTCTCCCGTACCCCTGCACAGGTAACGATCGGCGAGGCTTGCGTGGACACCTTCATGCGTTCGCAGTTTTTGCCCTATACCTTTGAAAAGCATATCACCGAGAATGCCCGCGGTGGCATCCGTATTGAGTTTACGGCCACCAACACGGGAGATGTGGATATGGACTTTATCTGGGCGGCCCACTTCATGGCCAATGCCGAAGAGGGCGGTACCGTCATCAGTCCCTTTGTGGACGGGGATAAGGCCGAAATGGTCTTCTCTTCCGACGCTAACCGCTTTGGTAAGCGTAACGATATCGTAACCTTGCCCTATGGCGTGGACGGCAAGACCCGCATCGACCGAAGCAATCGGCACGACGCCGTCAATGGCGACAGCTGGAAATTCTATTACAGCGATAAGTGCCCTGCCGGATATCTGGGGTATCATTATCCGTCCGACGATTCTCGGTTGATGTTCACCTTCGATGAGACCTTGGTGCCCTATGCCGGCATCTGGATGAATGACGGCGACCACGGCAGTGCTCTCTCCGAGTTCCACAACTGTGCACTCGAGATCTGCACCGGTTCCTTTGACCGTCCCGATACCGCCCGTGCTCGCAACCAGTACAGCGTTCTCCCCGCCAAGAGCCAGTTTAAGTGGTTCTTGGAATTAGATATTATTTGAAAGGAAAATCAATACCATGGGAAAAGTAGTAGTAGCAGGATCCTTTATTTATGACATTGCGGCGTATGTGCCGCACGCCCCTGTCGCCGGTGAAACGGTCATGGGCTATGAGTGCAAGACCGGCCCCGGCGGAAAGGGCTCCAATCAGGCCGTCGCCGCGGCCAAAGCAGGCGCAGATGTGACCATGATCACCAAGGTCGGCAAGGACGATTTCGCCAAGGCCATGTTTGATTTCTACAACGCCAACGGCATGTCCACCAAGTACATCTATGAAACGACCGAGGCAGGCACCGGTGCCGCCCCCATCATCATTGATGAAACGGGTCAGAACCGTATCGCCGTCATCTTGGGCGCCAACGCGTTGCTGACGGCGGAAGAAGTGGCCGCTGCCGAAGAAGAGATCGCCGCTTGCGACGTGATCATCACCCAGTTCGAAACCTGCAACGAGGCCGTGACCGAGTTCATCCGTCTGGGCAAAAAACACGGCAAGATGATCATCGTCAACCCTGCCCCCATCAATAAGACCATCTCGGAAGAGATTTACAAGGGTGTCGATTATGTCACCCCCAACGAAACCGAGGCCGCCGCGCTGGCCGATATGGACGTAGTCGAAACGATTGACGACGCCCGCGAGGCCGCTAAGCGCATTATCAAACTCGGCGCCAAGGCCGTGCTGATCACCCTCGGCTCCAACGGCTCCTTCCTCTATAACGGAAAGGAAGAGTTCCATGTCATGCCCATCAAGGTCAAGGCCGTCGATACCACCGGTGCCGGCGATGCTTTCAACGGCGGTTTCGCCTGCGCCAAGTCCTATGGGCTGGGCGATCTGGAAGCCATGCAGTTTGCTACCTGCGTAGCCGGCCTTTCGGTTACCAGACAGGGCACCTCTCCCGCCATGCCCACTCGTGACGAAGTGCTGGCCTGCTTAAAAGAAAACTTCAATAAATAAGAAAAATCGGAACCGAAAGGTTCCGATTTTTCTTATTTGAATGTATAGCCTAACGCCTCATACACAAGAGTACGGATGTTGGGATGCACCACATTGTAGGCAAATGTGCAGTTTCGAACCTGCTGGAAATAGCCAATGGCGATCTCGCGGTCGCTGTCCACCAACGCATATGAACCGGCTGCACCGTCCCAGCCAAACTCACCGGCAGGCGCCGTGCCGTATAACATCTCCGGATGCATGAGCGTGCGCACGCCTAATCCGTAGCCGTGAGCCTTGAGCCAAGCCGTCTTGCGCAGATCCTGCAGACAGGTGTCATCCAATTGATTGGTCTTCATCAGATCCAGCGTTTCCTTTTTGAGCAGTTTGCCTTGCGAAAGAGCCGAGAGAATCTTGGTGTAATCTTCGGCACGGCCGATCATACCCGCCCCGCCGCTGTAATAATTTTTGCTGAAAATATAAGCACATTCCCCACCCATCGGGGTAATGGAATCACCGTTGCTGTTAGTCATGTATTGAGCTACCAGTTTTTTGCGGTTGTTGTCATTGAAATTGTAGGCGATCTCCGTTAGTCCCAGCGGCTGAAAGATCCATTCGCTTACATATGCTTCAAAGGTCTTGCCTGTAATGACCTCGGCAATGGCCGCCAGAATGTCATGGCTTAAACTGTACTGATAATGGGTACCCGGCTCAAAAGAGAGGGGCGTCTTGGCAATGGCATTTGCCAGCGTTACCGTATCAGCATCGGGATTTTGCCGAAGAGCCTCGCAGATAGCGGGCGCTTTCAGATCGTAGTTAAGCCCACCGGTCATGGTAAACAGGTGCCGCACCGTCATCACCGTCTTGGGACGGCTTCCGTCCTTGAGAGTGACGTCGGCAAAGGCGGGTAGGTATTTCGCTACCGGATCGTCCAGCCCTAACTTGCCTTCCTCAACCAAGTGCAATACTGCCGAGCAGGTGACCACCTTCGAGCAGGAATACAGAATGTAGTGATCTTCCGTATTCACGGGCTTGGTTTTGAAATAATCGCTGTACCCGAATTGCTCTCGATAAACCAATTCTCCCTTATGATACACCAAAACGTCGCATCCGGGAATCACGTTGCAGGGAATGGTCTTTTCTAAATACTCATGCAACTTCTCAAAACTCATGTCCGTTCTCCTTATAGCCCTAAAGGTAATGTATAGCCGACCGTAATGCCGAGTATGGCCGAAATTCCAATGATGAGGATGGGATGAACCTTTTTAAAGGCCAGTACCGCCATGCCGATAAAAATGGTCAGCGACACATAAAAAGGAATCCCCGAGAAAACGCTGAAATTAAGCCCGTTAGGGAAGAACACCGTCTGCCCGATCGACAATACTGCCGCCGCAATCAAGCCAATTACGGCCGGTTTTAGCCCCGACATGGCACCTTTGACGATCTTATTGGCCTTAAACTTCTCATAGCACTTGGCCACGATCAAAATGATGATAAAAGAGGGGAGTACCACGCCAAGGGTGGCACAGCATCCGCCGAGCAAACCGCCCCATGCGCCGAGGCCGCCCGCCGCCTGCCCCATCTCGGT
>JAZNYQ010000012.1:0-13507 GCA_045594545.1 Eubacteriales bacterium
CTTGGAAGCCGCATCCAAGGGTGACACCCTTACCCTGTATCGGGATATAGCGTATACGAGCCAACCCTTGCTCCTGCCCGCCGGTATCACGCTTGACTTAAACGGACACATCTTACACGCTCCGCAGTTTATTGCCTTTGGCTATGTCCTTGACAGCAAAAACGGACAAGGTCTGCTTGGCTACGATCCCGACACGGGAGCCGACTTTGTCTTTCTGCAACAGGAAAACACCCAACTGCCCGTATATGACCGCACCAACAAGGGCTACCGATTTTTCGACTATGACATTCTCAACTGCGGCACGCGTGAGGTCCTGACCGAAAATACCGTTACGGCCCTGAAATACGGCATCCGATTGACCTTCACCAATCCCGATGCCTATCACCTGCTTCAAGATGCGGCCAATACCGATCTTACCCTTACTCTTCATCTGTCCGTACGCCGTCCCAACTCTTCGGACACCACCATTCGGTATACCTTCTCCAACCGAATTTTGAGCGCCTATGCCAACGCCGTTCTTAACGGAAACGGCAACACCCTTGTGCTCAAGGTCAACGGCATTGATGTTCTGGCCGGTCAGATGCAGTCCATGCCCATATCGGCAACTATGGATGCTACCTCTTCGGTGACCTCCGGTACGGGCGTAACCTACGATTCTACCCAAGAACTTTAACACGTTGGGATCACACCTCAGGAGGCGGCCGTAAACTGGATCCGTTCCCACATCATCAACAAGGATCTGATCTCCTTTACCTATAACGGCACCCCTGCCAACCTGAGCAACTGGACCGAGTCCATCAGCGGTCAAGCCACATCGGCCACCGCCGACTGGACCCAGATCCGCACCTATAAAAAAGACGGTATCACCTTAACCATTACCATCTCCTTTGACCATGTACACGCCGCGCTGGAATGGGTGGCCGACTGGAATTACGACGGTTCCGATCCCTCGAAGCGTATCTCGGATGTACGCATTTTGAACGCCCCCTTTGACATTTACGGCGCGGTCATGACCACCGCCAATCAAGGCGGCCAAAACTACGTATACGATTATCA
The DNA here is from genome assembly GCA_045594545.1 of Eubacteriales bacterium. Classification (GTDB taxonomy): domain Bacteria; phylum Bacillota; class Clostridia; order Oscillospirales; family UMGS1783; genus CAKSHC01. Next base: position 1,057 of record JAZNYQ010000012.1, read on the forward strand.
GCCCTACTCGGTCGATCTGACCAAAACCGCATCCTACACCATGCAAAACAGCGGAGGTCGCTCCTCACAGGGTGCTTGGCCGTATTTTGATCTGACCAGCGCTCACAACACCTACGGCATTATGGGTGCCATCGGCTGGTCGGGCAACTGGAACTGTAGTTTCACCAACCATAACAACACCGTCCATGTGTCGGCCGGCATGCAAAGTACGAATTATCAGATGAAAAAAGGAGAGACTTTGCGCACGCCGTCGATGGTTGTTCAGTTCTTCAAGGGCACACAGGATGACGGGCATAACGCTTGGCGCCAATTGATGCTGGATCAATACACGCCCAGTGTTGTCAAGGCTGACGGCACAACCGAAAAGGTAACCTATGCCCCCATTACCATTAACACTTGGGGCGGCTGTGGTACCGATACATTATTGGCCACCATGAATAGAGTCAAAGAGACTGGTCAGTACTTCGAGTATCAGTGGATCGATGCCGGTTGGTACGGCGACCAAACCTCTGAAAATACCTACTCCACTGTTTGGGCTGCACAACGCGGCAACTGGTATTATAATCCCGGCTATGCTGACAATCAAGCCACCACAGGCGGGTTTGACAAACTCAATGCTTGGCATGACCAATATTCTGCCGAAACCGGACGGGATACCGGACTTCTGGTTTGGTTTGAACCGGGATATGGCACAGCAGACTCCAAAATGGGAGAATCAGCCAAGTGGTACACTCCCTACTATTTTAAAGCCACCTATAAAGAAACGCCTGACAGCACATCAAAGACCGAGACGGTTTCTTGGCAAAATGGTTATTTCTTACCGGAGACCGCGTTCGTCGACTATGGCAACGAAGACGCTTTGAAATTTATCAAAGCTGTAGTGCTTCACTTCCTTGATGATATGAATTGTTACTTCTACCGTCAGGACTACAACTTTAATCCCCAAACCGGATGGAGTAACAAGGATGCCAATCAACTCAGCGGATCGCTCAAATACCGCACCGGCGTAGCCGAGATCCAATACGTTACCGGTCATTATAAATTCTTGGATGCTATTGTGGCTTCGGGACGACAGATCGATAACTGCGCATCGGGCGGACGTCTACTGGATATTGAGATGATGAAACGCTCTATTCCCCTTTGGCGAACCGACTATACGGTAACCGATTCGGCCAACTACACCGTTGCCTCAGGTATTCGTTCACAGGGTGCCAACCTCTCTTGGTGGTTGCCGATTTCGGGCGGTATGAGTTCCAGTGAAGGGATCTCCTCCGAATACACCTTCCGTTCCGCGATGGCCAGCGGCATTTCCATGGGTGTTATGAACGATCAGACCTTCGCCAAGAAGATGCTTGATGAAATGGTGCACAACCGCGAGCTGATGCTGGGTGATTATTACATCTTAAAACAAGGTCTGCATGAAAGTTTGAAACAGGAAGAGCAAGGCACCGACACGCCCGTAGAAGAAAACCCCTTTGACGATTACACCTGCTGGGTAGAGGACGATCCGACAAAGGATTATACCGACACGACCAACGCCGCCTATGAATTCTATCGTGAGGATATAGGCGAGGGCTATTTGGTAGCGTTCCGTCCTAACTTCTCCGAGGTAGCCGATGAAAACTTTAAACTAAAAGGTCTGGATACTCATGCTTATTATGAGGTCAAGGATGCTGATACCGGCGAAACATCCATCCATACCGGCCGCTATCTCATGGAGCAAGGTTTGGATCTGCACTTCCCCTATACCCGCACCTCGCACATGATCTACTTTACCAAGCAATAAAAAATTTACAAAAGCCCCGTTCGATAGAATGGGGCTTTTTGTACGGTAGAGAGCGCATCGGCGAAAAACAGAGAAACCCCTTGCCTTGCATGGGGTTTCAATATCATTCACAACATATCGGATGGACTTATTCGAGTCGCATGCTTGAGAATGCAATTTTTTTTCATTTTATTGTCTTTTCTGTGGTGAAACGACTTTTTTGACAGTCTGAAAGTCCTGTTCGAAAGAATGGGGCTTTTTGCTTGACTTAAATAGAAAAATATGGTGTAATAATAAGGAAAAGGGAGATGAAATATTATGTATCAAAAAGTGTTCAAGCGTCTGATCGATATCATTCTGTCCAGCCTCGGCATTCTTCTCTTAGCCCTGCCGATGTTGGTCATTGCCGTTATCATTAAAATCGACTCCAAGGGTCCCGTCTTTTTCAAGCAAAAGCGCATCGGCATCCACAAGAGCACCTTCCCCATTCTGAAATTCCGCAGCATGCCCACCACCGTACCCAAGGATATGCCCACCCATCAGTTCAAGGCCGCCGATTGCCTGAGCAAATGGCAGAAGTTTATGCGGAAGACCTCGTTGGATGAGATTCCCCAGTTGTTCAACATCTGGGTCGGGCAGATGAGCATCATCGGTCCCCGCCCCGCGCTCTGGAATCAGGACGATCTGGTAGCCGAGCGGGACAAGTACGGCGCCAACGATGTTAAACCGGGGCTGACCGGCTGGGCCCAGATCAACGGGCGCGACGAGATTGAGATTCCCTTAAAAGCCAAACTGGACGGCGAATACGTGGAGAAACTCAGTTTCGGGTTTGACTGCAAATGCTTCTTCGGCACCATCAAGTCGGTGCTGCGCTCCGACGGCGTGGTCGAGGGCGGCACGGGGGCTAAGAAATGAAGAAAGTTCTGATTACCGGCGCAGGCAGCTATATCGGTACCGCCTTTGCCGCCTTTGCCAAAGATTGCTATCAGATCGATACGCTGGACACCTTGGGCGATGCGTGGCGCACCGCCGATCTTAGCGGCTACGATGTCGTGTTCCACGTGGCGGGACTGGCCCATCAAAAAGAAACCAAAGAAAATGCGCCGCTGTATTACACCGTCAATCGCGACCTGGCCGTTGACATGGCCAATAAGGCAAAAAATGAGGGCGTAGAGCAATTTATTTTCTTGAGCACAATGAGTGTGTACGGACGGGAAACGGGCGTGATCACCCCCGAAACGCCGCCCGCACCCGCCTCGCACTACGGTCGCTCCAAGTGGGAAGCCGAGCAGGCGATCACCCCCTTGCAGGACGAGCATTTTCGGGTCTGCATCCTGCGCCCGCCCATGGTATACGGTTTCGGTTGCAAGGGCAACTTCCAAACGGTAGTAAAATTGGTGAAAAAACTGCCCGTTTTCCCCCGTATCAAAAACGAGCGCAGCATGATCTACATTGAAAATCTGTGCGCCTTTGTGGCCATGGCGATCGACCAACGCTTAGACGGGCTGTATTTTCCGCAGAACCGCGAATACCTGTCCACCTGCCGTATGGCATCGGTATTGGCCGACACGATGGGAAAATCCTTATATATGAGTTACCTGTGCGGATTCGGGGTGTGGGTGCTTCGTCCCTTTGTGGGAATGCTTAAAAAAGCATTCGGAAGTTTGATTTATGAGGGCACGGAACAGCATAATTTTTCCTATTGCATCGCCGAAACGGACGATTCCTTGCGAAAATCGCTGGAAAAGCCGATGGAAAACGCATAAAATTGGCCAGAATTCGCATCAAATTGGCTTGATTTTTAGAAGAAATATGGTATAATCAGTTTCGTTAATATACTTTACAAAAAGGAGAACTGTCATGAAATTCTTTATCGACACGGCAAATGTGGACGAGATCCGCAAAGCCAACGAACTGGGCGTCATCTGCGGCGTTACCACCAACCCCTCTCTGATCGCCAAGGAAGGCCGCGATTTCATTGAGGTCGTTAAGGAGATCGCCACCATTGTGGACGGCCCCATCTCGGCTGAGGTGATTTCTCTGGAAGCCAACGCGATGGTTGCCGAGGCTGAGGAACTGCTCAAGAAGATCGACAATCCCAACATCGTGATCAAGTTGCCGATGTGCACCGAGGGCTTGAAGGCCTGCAAGATGCTCACCGATAAGGGAATCAAGACCAACGTTACTCTTATTTTCTCGGCCGCTCAGGCTTTGCTGGCCGCCAAGGCCGGCGCTACCTACGTTTCTCCCTTCGTTGGCCGTGTAGACGACATCGACTGGGACGGCGTACAACTGGTAGCCGACATTGCCGATATCTTTGCCGTCTACGGCATTGAATCGGAGATCATTGCCGCTTCCATCCGCACCAGCGTACATGTTACCGAGTGCGCCAAGGTGGGTGCCGACATTGCTACCGTACCGTACAAGGTCATTGAGCAGATGGTAAAACATCCGCTGACCGATATCGGTATCGCCCGCTTCCTCAAGGATTGGGAATCGGTAAAATAAGACCATAAGAAAAAGAGCGGATTTCCGAGGAAATCCCCTCTTTTTTCATTTCTGTTACACGAGCAAAAAGCGAGGGATTCTCCCTCGCTATTTCCTATCAGTTCCAAAATCAGATGGCACGGGTTACCTTACCGGCGCGCAGGCATCTGGTGCAGGCATAGATATGGGTCGTCTTACCATCCACGACAGCCTTAACACGCTGAACGTTGGGCTTATACGCTCTGTTGCTGCGTCTGTGAGAGTGGGAAACGTTGTTTCCGAACACGATCGCTTTACCGCAAACTTCACACTTTGCCATTTGACACACCTCCTCGGTCTCTTTAATAGCCAAATTATAATAGCACACCTGTGAAGAAAATGCAACACTTTTTTTCAAATTCTGCAAAAAAAGAATTGTATCTCGCGATTTAATATAGTATAATATGATAACTATAGTATATATAAGGGGGTCGTGCACCCATGAACACCAAATACACCCTGCCGGTCAAGGACATTTTTCGGGAACTGGATCTGGAAATTGCCTACATGCCCCGCGGTGGATTTGAAAAGCCCATCTCCAGTACCGACATCAACCGTCCGGCCTTGATGCTGACCGGTTTTTCCGAGCACTTTGATAATTTACGCATTCAGTTGTTCGGGCGGGTGGAGATGGCCTACTTAGAAACCCTCTCTCCCGACGCACGGCGCGAAGCCATTCACCATGTCTTTGCCCAAAACGTACCGCTGGTCATCATTGCCCGCGGCGAGCGGCCCTTCCCCGAAATGCGGGAATTTGCCGAAGAATTCGGCGTGCCCTTGGCCGTTAGCCAGGAGGCGACCAGTTTTATCATCTCTTCCCTCAACGCCTTTCTTAACAAAGAATTATGCCCCCGCATCACCATTCACGGGGTGCTGGTGGAGGTCTACGGCGTGGGGGTATTGCTTCGCGGCGATTCGGGCATCGGCAAGAGCGAGACGGCCATTGAGCTGATCAAGCGCGGCCATTCTCTGGTTGCCGACGATGCGGTGGAGATCAAGCGGGTATCCAACATTACCCTGCTCGGCAGCGCCCCGCCCGTGATTCGCCACTTCATTGAATTGCGCGGCATCGGTGTCGTTGACGTGCACAACCTGTTCGGCATCTCAGCCGTCAAAGAGGTAAGCAAGATCGATCTGGTGATCGAGCTGGAACAGTGGGTGGAGAACAAGCACTATGACCGCATGGGACTGGAAAACTACACCACCGAGATCTTGGGGCTTAACATACCGATGCTGACCGTTCCGGTACGTCCCGGTCGAAATCTGGCCGTGGTCGTAGAGGTGGCCGCCATGAATCAACAGCAAAAAGGGCTGGGCTACAACGCCGCCAAGGAACTCAACGAACGCATTATGGGAAATCTGGAGATCTAATCGGAGAAAGCCATGAAAAACCTCAAACCTATTCTGGATTATTTAGTATATAACGATCTGTTTTATTTAGTTAACGAACCCATGATCCGCCACACCACCTTTCAAATCGGCGGACCGGCCGATCTGATGGTCTACCCCACCCGTCGGCGGGAGATCTGCGATCTGGTACGCATTTGCCGTAGCCACAACATCCCCTATACCGCATTGGGTAACGGTTCGAATATTCTGGTATCGGACAGCGGAATTCGGGGACTGGTGATCATGACCGATCGGATGCACCGCATCACGGTGGGCAACCACGGCACCATTGAAGCCTGGGCGGGCGCTCCCCTTTCTCGGGTGGCGACCATTGCCAAGAACTACGGGCTGACGGGGCTGGAATTTGCCTTTGGCATCCCCGGCAGCATCGGCGGCGCCGTTTATATGAACGCGGGTGCTTACAATCGGCAGATGAACAACGTCATTACCGCCACCGAGTATGTGGATGAGGAAGGAAATCTGTGCACGGTGGAGGGGGATGCCCATAGGTTTGGCTATCGCACTTCCTGCTTTAAGGATACCCGTCACATCATTGTGAAGACCCGTCTGCAATTGGAGTCGGGAGATGAAGAGGCCATTGCCGATCTGATGAAGCAATATACGCAGGCGCGTAAGGAGAAGCAGCCGTTGGAGATGCCCAGTGCGGGCAGTACTTTCAAGCGTCCCGAGGGGTATTTTGCCGGCAAACTGATCGAGGATTGCGGGCTTAAGGGCCGACAGGTGGGCGGCGCGCAGGTGAGCACTAAGCATGCCGGATTCATTGTGAATGTCGGCGGGGCCAAGGCGACCGATGTACTGGAACTGGTACAGGTGGTAAAAGCGGAAGTACAGGAAAAATTCGGCGTAGCCTTGGAGCCGGAAATTAAATTTTTAGGATAAGCGTATGGAACTGGTTGTTGTCACCGGCCTGTCCGGTGCGGGAAAATCGAAAGCACTTAACCTGATCGAGGATATTGATTTTTACTGTGTGGATAATATGCCACCCGAACTGATCCCCGTTTTTGTGGATCTGTGCTTGAAGAGTGACGAAAAGATGGCTCATGTGGCCATCGGGGCTGACGTGCGCTCGTCGGACAACTTTGCCAGTTTACTCTCCATGATCCGCACCCTCAAACGGGATGAACGGGTCAACTGCCGTGTTGTCTTTTTCGATGCGGCTACTCCTGTGATCATACGGCGGTATAAAGAGTCCCGCCGCCCGCACCCGCTGTCGGGGCGGATGGACGGCACCATTGAGCAGATCATCGAGAATGAGAGAAAGATGCTCCTGCCTATGTTGGAAGTCAGCGATTATATCATCGACACTTCGACCACTACCATCGGACAATTATGGAGTATGCTCAGTTCCTATCTGTTAGGCAAAACGCATGACACCTCGGTGCGCATCCTTTCCTTTGGCTACAAGAACGGGTTGCCGCCCGAATGTGACATGGTCTTCGATATGCGGGGCTTACCCAATCCCTTTTACATCAAAGATTTTAAGCATCGGACGGGGCTGGAAAAGACGGTGTCCGACTATGTCTTTTCCTTTCCGCAGACCGAAGACTTATGCGAGCGCATCGAGCAGTTGATCCTGACCATGCTCCCTCTTCTCAACAAAGAGGGGCGGGCGTCCCTTTGCGTAGGCATCGGGTGCACGGGCGGACAGCACCGCTCGGTGGCCATGGCCGAACGACTGGCGAGTGACCTGCGTCTGGGCGGCAAGGATATTGAGGTGTTTCATCGGGAACTGGGGATCTCCTCATGAGTTTTTGTCAACAGGCGAAAGCCGAGATCGCGGCGGTATCCGAGTCGGCCTGCTGTCGGGATGCCAAGCTGTGCGCTGCCCTGTGGCTGGGCACCAAGCAAAGCAAGGACAAGCTGACCTTGCGCACCGAGAGCACGGCCCTATATACTTTTATCGAACAGGCCATCCGTGAGCGGTTTGGCATTACGCCCACCGTGAAAACGACCAAGACGGCCAAAGGATATTTTTATTCGTTAGACATTCCCTCGCCCGAGCCCATTTACACGGCATACGGGTTGGGGCCGATGGGGCGACCCGATCGGCGTTTTCTACATAAAGAGTGTTGCCGCACCGCTTTTTTGCGGGGGGCTTTTTTGGGGGCGGGGCGCATTTCCGATCCGCAAAAGAGTTACCAGATGGAGTTCATCGTGCGGGACGCCCAAGCGGCCTATAACCTGAGTTTATTCCTGGCCGAGATGGGGTATCCGGCGGCGATGTCCGATCGGGGCAACCGTTTTATTTGCTATTATCGGGACAGCGAGAGCATGGAAGATCTGCTTTCTCTCATGGGGGCGACCACCTGTGCCTTTGCGCTGATGAATACCAAGATCGAAAAGGACGTCCGTTCTTCCATCAATCGGCGGGGCAACTGCGATGCCGCCAATGCTGACAAGCAGGTGGAAGCGGCGCACGCCCAGTTGGCCGACATCAAGGCGCTGATCTCCATTGGGCTCTTCCCTCGCCTGCCGGCCGAGGTCAAGGAGTGTGCACAACTGCGTTTAGAGAACCCCGAACTGTCGCTGACCGAGATCGGGGAGCGTTGCGATCCGCCCGTATCCAAGAGTGCGGTGGCACGACGGCTCAAGAAACTCAAAGACTATCTTAAGTAAAGGAGGGTGTATATGCCCGGATTTACTCACCTACATATCCATACCGAATACAGCCTCCTTGACGGCGCCTGCAAGATCAAGGATCTGGTCAAGCAGGTAAAAGCCATGGGGCAGACGGCCTGTGCCATTACCGACCATGGCGTGATGTACGGATGTATTGATTTTTACGAGGCTTGTCACGCCGAGGGCATCCGCCCGATCATCGGGTGCGAGGTGTACAAGGCGCCCGGACACCGCTCGGACAAGCACCGCGGGCCCAACTACAGTTATTCCCATTTGGTTTTGCTTTGCAAAGACAATGTGGGATATCACAATCTGTGCAAGATGGTGTCCCGTTCCTTTACCGAAGGCTTTTACATCAAGCCGCGTGTGGACGAGGAGTTGTTGCGGGAGTATCATGAGGGATTGATCTGCCTATCGGCCTGTTTATCGGGCGAGATCCCGCGTGAGTTGTTGCACGGCAACTATGACGAGGCCAAGAAGATCGCCCTCAATTACATGGATATTTTCGGCAAAGAGAATTTTTATTTAGAGATTCAGGATCACGGATTGCAGGAGCAGCAGACGGTCAACGCCGGCTTGGTGCGGCTGTCCCGTGACTTAGACGTACCGCTGGTCGCCACCAACGATGCCCATTATCTGACCCGTGAAAATGCCTACGCTCAAAAGGTATTGCTCTGTATCCAGACCAACCACACGGTGGACGAAGGCAGCGGCATGGATTTCGGGACCGACGAGTTTTACGTCAAATCGACCGAGGAGATGTCCCATCTCTTCTCGGAGTTGCCCGAGGCCATTTCGATCACCGACGAGATTGCGGCGCGTTGTAATGTGGAGTTTGATTTTAATTCCCGTCACCTGCCCAATTTCCAGACGCCCAACAACATGGATCACTTTGAGTATCTGACCATGCTGTGCGAGCAGGGGTTGGAGCGACGGTACAACCCTGTAACCGATGAGTTGCGTAAGCAGTTAAAATTTGAATTAGACACCATCAATCAGATGGGGTTTGTGGACTACTTCCTGATCGTGTGGGACTTTATCAATCATGCCAAGTCGCAGGGCATCCCGGTAGGACCGGGGCGCGGTTCGGCGGCGGGTGCGGTGGTGGCCTACACCCTTGGCATTACCGACATTGACCCGATACGATTCTCCCTATTCTTTGAGCGATTCCTCAACCCCGAACGTGTATCGATGCCCGATATTGATATTGACTTTTGCACCGAGCGACGGGGCGAGGTTATCGACTATGTAATTGAGAAATACGGGGCGGATCATGTTTGCCAGATCGTGACCTTTGGTTTGATGAAGGCGCGCAGTGCCGTGCGCGACGTGGGACGGGCGTTGGGCTATTCCTACGGCGAGTGCGATGCGGTGGCCAAACTGATTCCGAACGATGATCTGAAGATGACCATTCCGAAGGCCTTGGATGTCAATCCCGACCTAAAGAAACTCTACGATGAGGATCCGCGGGTGCGCAAGCTGGTGGACACGGCCATTATGTTAGAGGGGTCGCCCCGCCAGACGGGTATGCACGCGGCGGGTGTGGTGATCACCAACAAGCCGGTTTCCGATTACGTACCGCTTCACGTAAGCGATTCGTCGGTCGTGACCCAGTATCCGAAAGATACGGTAGAGCACTTAGGGCTATTGAAGATGGACTTCTTAGGGTTGCGCAACCTGACGGTCATTCAAGACGCCATTGATGATATTCACCGTACCGAGCCCGATTTTGATCCGGCGATTATGATGGAATATGACGACAAGCCGACCTACGACATGCTATCCAAGGGCGAGACGACGGGCGTGTTCCAGTTGGAAAGTCCGGGCATGAAGCGGGTGCTGGCCGAGTTACAGCCGCAGAACATAGAAGACGTGATCGCCGTTATTTCCCTCTACCGACCCGGACCGATGGATTCCATTCCCCGCTACATTGAGGGCAAGCGGCATCCCGAAACGGTAGAATACGACCATCCGTTGCTCAAAGGCATCTTGGACGTTACTTACGGTTGTATGGTGTACCAAGAGCAGGTTATGCAGATGGTACGTTTGCTGGCGGGATACAGTTACGGACGAGCCGACCTGGTGCGCCGTTTCATGGCCAAGAAGAAGGCCGATAAGATGGAAGAAGAGCGGCAGATCTTTGTGCATGGCATGAAAGACAAGGACGGAAACGTGGTCGTGCCGGGGTGTTTGGCCAACGGGATTCCCGAAGATGTGGCCAACAAGATCTACGCCGATATGGCGGAATTTGCCAAGTACGCCTTTAACAAATCCCACGCCGCCTGTTATGCTGACGTCACCTACAAGACGGCCTATCTCAAGCGGCATTATCCCGGTCAATACATGGCCGCTTTGATGACCAGTGTCATTGACAGTACCGACAAGGTGGCGCTGTTCCGAGAAGAATGTTTGTCCTTGGGGCTTAAGGTATTGCCGCCCGACATCAACCAGTCCTATGCGGGCTTTACCTCCAACGGTCACGAGGTGCGTTACGGTTTGGTGGCCATCAAGGGTATCGGAAAGGCCTGCATTGACGGGGTGGTGGCTGAGCGTGAAGCGCACGGGCCGTTCAAGTCGATGTACGATTTTCTCAAACGCATGGCCGACGGCGACGTAAACAAGCGCGTTGTCGAGTCGCTGATCAAGTGCGGGGCTTTTGATTCGTTGGGGATGAACCGTCAAACGCTGCTGCGCAGTTATGAGAGCATGATGAACTCGATTGCGGGCGAGCGCAAGGCCAACATTGTCGGGCAGCTCAGCCTGTTCGGGGACGATTTTGAAGAGGCCGAGACTGAGATGTACCAAATGTGCGAGGAATTTGACCAAAAGACCTTGCTGCAATTGGAAAAAGAGAGCGCCGGTATGTACCTGACGGGGCATCCGATGAGTGAATATCGGGAAGCGGTGCAGAAGTTGGGGTTACCCAAGCTCAGCGCTTTCCAAGCGGATGAGGACGGCTCCTATCAGGTGCGGGACGGACAGAAGATCACGGTGGCGGGTATCATTTCCCGTTTGGTGAACAAGTTGACCAAGACCGAGGCGACCATGTCCTTTATTACCTTGGAAGACCTGACCGGTTCGGCCGAGGTGATCGTCTTCCCGACGGTGCGTGAGAAGTTCCAGTCGATGCTCGTGCCCGATGCGCCGGTGATGGTGCGGGGGCGTGTGAGTATGCGGGACGAGGAAGAGCCCAAGATCATCTGCGATACCATTGAGCATATTCACGTAGAAAACAGCGTGACCGACAAGATGTTTATCCGTCTGGATGAGTCGGACACGCAGCTCGAGCGAGAGGTCAAGGATATGCTGCTCAACTCCCCCGGACAGGGCGAGGTCATCTTCTATTTCCTCGGCGCACAGAAGTACTACCGGTATGCCAACCCCGTTTGCATCTCGCAGGAATTGATCGATGCCCTGCGTGAGCGGCTGGGCGGGTCAAATGTCGTGATCAAATAATATACTATATTATATAAGAAGAAAAGCAAGCAAAAAGGAGATCCAAAAATGAACAGCAACAAACCATCTACCATCGGTGTTCTGACCAGCGGCGGCGACGCCCCCGGCATGAATGCGGCCATCCGTGCTGTTGTGCGTGCCGGTATTGCCCACGGCTACAGCGTTGTCGGGTTTATCCGCGGCTATAAGGGACTGATCGAGGATAATTACATTGACATGAATTCCCGTTCGGTTTCCGATATTATCCATCGCGGCGGTACCTTCCTCTACACCGCCCGTTGCAAGGAAATGATGACCGATGAGGGGCGCGACCGCGCGGCTGAGGTCTGCCGCAAGCACAATCTGGCGGCTCTGGTCTGCATCGGCGGCGACGGCACCTTCCGCGGCGCTCATGAACTGTCCAAGCGCGGTGTCAACGTCATGTGCCTGCCGGCCACCATCGATAACGACATCGGCGCGACCGACTACTGCTTGGGCTTTGACACCACCATCAACACCGTTACCGAGATGGTTGACAAGATCCGCGACACCTCCCAGTCCCACGACCGTTGCACAGTGGTTGAGGTTATGGGCCGTTCCTGCGGTTTCGTGGCACTTCACGCCGGATTGGCTGTTGGTGCTACCACTATTTTGATTCCGGAGATCCCTCACGATTTTCAGCGGGATGTCATTGAC
>JAZNYQ010000013.1:0-34832 GCA_045594545.1 Eubacteriales bacterium
GGCGCCGTAATTGGGATCGACACCGGCGAAGCCGAACTGGTCATACCGTTGGCGCTTCTCCTTGTCGGAGAGGACATCGTGGGCCTCGTTTAATTCCTTAAATTGTTGTTCTGCCGCCGCATCTCCGGGGTGGAGATCGGGATGGCAATCTTTGGCTTTTTTACGGAAGGCTCTGCGGATCTCGTCGTCGGTTGCCGTTTTAGAAACGCCGAGCACCTCGTAATAATCTCTTTTTTCCGCCATGCGAAACCTCGGATATTACTTATTTTTTGTCGTCGTCAACGACTTCATAGTCGCCGTTTACGGTGCCGTCGTCATTGGTGGTGGCGCCGCCCTGTGCCTGTTGTTCGGCCTGAGCCTGCTGATACAGTTTCGCCGAAATCTCATAGAATTTCTTAGACAGTTCTTCCGAAGCGGCCTTAATAGCATCGGTATCGGTACCCTTGAGGGCTTCCTTGACCTTTTCGATCTCGTCCTGTACGCCCTTCTTCTCGTCCTCGGTAACCTTGTCGCCGAGTTCGGTTAAGGATTTTTCCGACTGATAGACGAGCTGTTCGGCCTGGTTGCGGATCTCAACGCCCTCACGGTTCTTCTTGTCGGCCTCGGCAAACTGCTCAGCCTCCTTGACGGCGCGCTCGACATCCTCTTTACTCATGTTAGTAGAGGCGGTGATGGTAATCTTCTGCTCCTTGCCGGTGCCGAGGTCTTTCGCCGAAACATTTACGATGCCGTTAGCATCAATGTCAAAGGTGACTTCGATCTGGGGCACGCCACGGGGAGCGGCGGGAATACCGTCGAGGTGGAAGCGGCCGAGGGTCTTATTATCGGCGGCCATATCACGCTCACCTTGCAGAACATGGACTTCAACCGAGGTCTGACTGTCGGCAGCGGTGGAGAATATCTGGCTCTTCTTGGTCGGAATAGTAGTATTACGCTCAATCAGTTTGGTATTGATACCGCCGAGAGTTTCGATACCCAAGGACAGCGGAGTAACATCGAGCAAAACGATGCCCTTGACTTCGCCGCCGAGCACGCCGCCCTGAATGGCCGCGCCCATGGCTACACACTCGTCGGGGTTGATGCCCTTAAAGGGATCGGTGCCGGTGAAGGCTTTGACGGCATCATAAACAGCGGGGATACGGGTCGAACCACCGACCATGAGAACCTTGGTCAGGTCAGAGGGCTTAAGGCCCGCATCGCTCATGGCACGTTTGACCGGCTCCATGGTGGCCTGCACCAGATCGGCGGTCAGTTCATTGAACTTGGCACGGGTCAGAGTCATATCCAAATGCTTGGGGCCGGTAGCATCGGCAGTGATATACGGCATATTGATGTTGGTGGAAGCCACGCCGGAGAGGGCGATCTTCGCTTTTTCGGCTTCGGTCTTGAGTCGCTGATAGGCCATGCGGTCGTTGCGCAGGTCGATGCCGTTCTCTTTCTGGAACTCCTCGACCATCCACTTGACGATGCGCTCGTCAAAGTCGTCGCCGCCCAGACGGTTGTTACCCGAGGTGGCCAGAACTTCGATAACGCCGTCACCGATGTCCAGAATGGACACGTCGAAAGTACCGCCGCCAAGGTCATACACCATGATCTTCTGCTCGGTTTCCTTATCCACACCGTAGGCCAGTGCGGCGGCGGTGGGCTCGTTGATAATTCTCAGCACTTCCAGTCCGGCGATCTTGCCGGCGTCCTTGGTAGCCTGACGCTGAGCGTCGGAGAAGTAGGCGGGGACCGTGATAACGGCCTTATCTACCGTTTCGCCCAGATAGGCTTCGGCGGTAGTCTTGATCTTCTGCAGGATCATGGCCGAGATCTCCTGCGGGTTATAATCCTTGCCGTCGATGTTGACCTTATGGTCGGTACCCATTTCGCGCTTAATGGAGCTGATAGTCTTGTCGGGGTTGGTGATGGCCTGATTCTTGGCGATCTGGCCGACCATACGCTCGCCGGTCTTGGAGAAGGCTACGACAGAAGCGATGGTTCTGCCGCCTTCGGCGTTGGGGATAACGACGGCCTCGCCGCCTTCCATAACGGCGACGCAAGAGTTGGTTGTACCTAAGTCGATTCCGATAATTTTACTCATTGATTGATTCCTCCATATATACAATTCAATAATTTATTAGTTTGCTACTTTGACCATGGCGTGGCGGATGATCTTATCGCCGATTTTATAGCCGGTTTCAAAGACTTCGACCACTTCCTGCTCGCCGAAATTTTCATCATCCACATGAAGTACGGCGTTGTGGAGCATGGGATCAAAGGTCTGGCCGAGGGCTTGGATTTCCTCGATCCCGCAGTTGGTCAAAATTTCCGAGGCTTGAGCCAGTATCATTTCGATGCCCTTTTTCATGGCGGCACCGTCGTCGGCGGGGCTGGCGGCGGCACGCTTGAGGTTGTCGATCATGGGCAGAAATGCCGTTAAGGTATCGGCCTTGGCATCACTGTAGGTTTGCAGTTTTTCACGCTGGGTGCGTTTTTTATAGTTATCATATTCGGCCATAAGGCGCAAATAGCGATCTTTTTCCTCGTCCAGTTCTTTTTTCACCGAAGCACCGGCGGCCAAGGCGGCATCCAGTTCTTCGCCGATCTTTACGTTTTCCTTGATCAGCGCATCAAACGATTCTTCGTCCATCGGCAACTTGGTTACCTTGGGCTCTTCGTTTGGCGTGTCTTGCTTTTTATTTGCCATGATTAGTTCTCCTTTTTATCTTGCCCGTCGCCAAGCATGAGTTTGGAGACGATATAAGAAAAATATTTCATATCCGATAAAATACGCTGATAGTTCATGCGCATAGGGCCTACGACCGAGATGGTGGTATTTCCCTTTTCACTATCCCCCAGCGAGGCGGTAATCAGCGAAGCATTGGGGAAGAACTCGGGGTCGATACTCACCTGAATATTGCCGTCCTGCGGCATGACGACCATTTTATTGAAATTATGGCGGTCAGCAATAATGTCATAGAACTGTTTCAGCCGTCCGATGTCATAAAATTCGGGGTACTGTAACAGATTACTCTCGCCGCATACCACCATTTCCACATCTACCAATTCTTCAATAATGGCACGGATATGACGGGAGATGCCCATCATAGACGGGACATACCGCACGATCTCCCCTTCTATCATATCAAACATAGTGGGATTGATCTGAGAGATTTCAATACCGGTCAGATTCACATTCAAGATGCGGTTAAGAACCGTAGCATCGTTGATACTGATCGGCACATTAGCGGTAAAGACGCTGGTTTTGATCTGATCTCGCCCGATAACCGCGATAATAGCGATATTGCGTTCGTCGATACAGGTGCACTCAAAATAGATGATCTTACGGTGCTGAGCGATCGAATGGACCGAGATGGCGGCGCAGTTCGTTAAGGCGGCAGCCATATGCGCACATTGGGACAAGAATCGCTCGGGGCGGGTGGAAAACCCTTCGGTCATTTGATGGATGCGATCGACCTGCTTAGGGTCAGGGTTTAACTCGGACATGATTTGATCAACGTAATATTTATAGCCCAGATTACTGGGGATACGGCCGGCTGAGGTATGAGGCTGATAGACCAACCCTAACTCTTCCAACCTTGCCATTTCGTTACGCAGGGTAGCCGAGGACAGATTAAACTTTTCAAAGACAGGCGCTTTTGACCCTACCGGTTCGCAACTTTCAATATAAGCATCGATAAGGGTATTTAAGATCCGTAATCGCCGCTCATTTAAGTCCATACTCACGCCTCCCTTTTGAGTTTAGCACTCAAAATGATTGAGTGCTAATATAAGATACCACTATAGTCAGGAAAAGTCAAGGGCTTTCACAGAATTTTCATGAAAAAGAAAAAGCAGGAAGCATTTTTGCTTCCTGCTTTCTTTGAAACGATAACTTACTTGAGTTCAACTTCAGCGCCAGCGGCGGTGAGCTTCTCTTTGATAGCTTCGGCATCGTCCTTGGAAACGTTCTCCTTGATGTTGGAAGGAGCGCCGTCAACCAGTTCCTTAGCCTCTTTCAGACCCAGGCCGGTGATCTCGCGAACAACCTTGATAACCTCGATCTTCTTAGCGCCGGCAGCCTTGAGAACAACGGTGAACTCAGACTGTTCAGCAGCAGCGGGAGCATCGCCGCCAGCAGCAGCGACAACAGCAACGGGAGCAGCAGCGGTAACGCCGAACTCCTCTTCGATAGCCTTAACCAGGTCAGCCAGTTCCAGAACGGAAAGGGCCTTGATGTCTTCAATAAACTTAGTGATCTTTTCAGAAGCCATTTTAGTAATCCTCCAATAAATAATATTTTTGTTTTTAGATAGTTAAGCCGTCTTACGCAGACTGCTCTTCGGCTTTCTCACGAACCGCATTAAGGGCAACCGCAAGACCGCGGAGATTGCCGTTAAGGGCGGAGCAAAGCATGGACAGAAGCTGTTCTCTACCGGGCAGTTTGGCGAGAGCCATAACGCCTGCGGCATCCAGAGTTTCACCCTCGATGAAGCCAGCCTTGACCGTAAAGTTTTCATGATCTTTTGCGAAGTCGCAGAGAATTTTAGCACCGGCGACCAGATCTTCGGAGTAAGCAAGAGCGGTGGTACCGTTCAAACATTCATCCAGTTCGGAATAACCGACCTCATTGAAAGCGAAACGGATCAGCGTATTCTTGTAGACACCGTAGTGGACACCTGCTTCACGCAACTGCTTGCGGAGTTTGGTATCGTCTTCAACGGTAATACCCTTGTAGTCAACCAGAACGCCTGCGGCAGAAGATTTGAGGTTCTCCACGAGATCGGCAACGATCTGCTTCTTCTCTTCAAGCACCTTATTGCTTGGCACAGTTTTCACCTCCCGTTGGTATGTGGCACAAAAAAGCGTCCTTCTCCGGGCACGGAAAAGGACGCAATACAGCAAAATTACTGATCGTTCCTTCCTCGGCGGGCCCGTAAACGGTTATGCTTTATGCACCTGCTGTCTTAAGAATGAACCAAGTTATTCATTTCAACTGCTACAGTATAGCAGATAAAACACAATTTGTCAACAACAAATTGAATTAGCCGAGATACTTAGTAGTGGCTACCTTGATGCCGGGGCCCATGGTAGAAGCCACGACGCAGCTCTTGATATAAGTACCCTTGGCAGCGGCCGGCTTAGCCTTAACAATTGCACCGATGAGAGCATCGAAGTTTTCGTTGAGCTTTTCAGCACCAAAGGAAGCCTTGCCGATGGGGCAATGGATGATGTTGGTCTTATCCAGACGGTACTCGATCTTACCGGCTTTGATCTCCTTAACGGCATCGGCCACGTTCATAGTAACGGTACCGGCTTTGGGGTTCGGCATCAGGCCCTTAGGACCGAGGACTTTACCCAGACGGCCGACCACACCCATCATATCGGGAGTGGCAACGACAACGTCGAAGTCGAAGAAGTTTTCCTTCTGGATCTTTTCCACCATATCCTCAGCGCCGACAAATTCAGCGCCGGCAGCGGTAGCGGCCTCGGCCTTATCGCCACGGGCAAAGACGAGAACACGGGTGTTCTTACCGGTGCCGTGGGGCAGAACGATGGCGCCACGGACCTGCTGGTCGGCATGGCGGGAGTCAACGCCCAGTTTGATATGCGCTTCAACGGTTTCATCAAACTTGGCTTTTGCAGTCTGAACGACGAGGCCGAAAGCTTCGGCACTATCGTAGAGATTCTGCTTATCAATGAGCTTAGCGCTCTCCTGATAATTCTTACCTCTAAACATAATAATTCCTCCAAAAAGTGGTTAATTCGGGATGTCCCTCCCACATGAGAAGACAGGCTTATTCCTCGACGGTGATGCCCATGCTTCTCGCAGTACCTGCGACCATAGACATGGCGGCTTCCAGAGATCCGGCATTGAGGTCCGGCATCTTGGTTTCGGCGATGCTCTTGACCTGATCTTTCGTAAGGTTGGCGACCTTGTTCTTGTTAGGAACGCCGGAACCGGATTCAATACCGGCAGCCTTCTTGATCAGAACGGCAGCAGGCGGAGTCTTTGTAATGAAAGTAAAGGATCTGTCTGCGTAAACCGTGATGACGACAGGAATAATATATCCCATCTGATTCTTTGTTCTCTCGTTGAACTCCTTGGTGAAAGCCATGATGTTAACACCATGCTGACCGAGGGCAGGTCCAACAGGAGGAGCCGGAGTCGCTTTACCGGCTTCGATCTGCAATTTAATATATCCAACAACCTTTTGAGCCATGTGAATACACCTCCTACGGTAAATTGTGGTTCGGCGGTACGTCTCTGACGCACCTCCCACTCAAAGGCTTGGGCGCGAATGGTTACAGAGTTTCGACCTGTGACAGTTCGAGATCGACAGGGGTTTCCTTGCCGAACATCTGAACGATGAGGCGGACTCTGTTCTTTTCGGGTTCCAGTTCGGTAACGGTACCGATAAATCCGTCGAGCGGACCGTCGGTAATACGCAGGCTGTCCCCGATTGCGAAGTTGACGTCGATGGTCTTCTGATCGATGCCGAGGTTTTCCACCTCTTCATCGGTGAGCGGAATGGGCTTGGAGCCGGGGCCGACAAAGCCGGTCACGCCGCGGATGTTACGAACGATATACCAAGTATCGTCCATCATCACCATTTTCACAAGCACATAGCCCGGGAAGATCTTCCGTTCTACTTCTTTGGTTCCGTTGTCATTAATTTCGGTAACGATTTCGGTCGGGATCTTGACCGCCTGAATCAGATCGTGCAGATTACGGTTCTCCACAATCTTTTCCAGATTGGCAGCGACCTTATTCTCGTAGCCGGAATAGGTATGCGCTACATACCACTTTGCTTCAGGCATTCGTGATACCTCTCTTACGCAATGATAAGTTCAAGCAGTTTGGTTAACCCCAGATCGACAACACCGAGAATTGCCGCAACAACGACCATGGAAACGATAACCTTGATCGAATTGTTGAGCACGGTTTTGCCGCTGGGCCAAGTGATCTTCTTTAAGTCACTCCAGAACTGTTTGAAAACGACCGAAAGCTTCTTACGAGGCTTTTTAGCCTTGACCGGCTTTTCATTGTTCGTAGCCATCTTCACAAATCCCCCTTACTTGCTTTCCCGATGAAGGGTGTGTTTGTGACAGAAACGGCAATACTTGTTCATTTCAAGCCTGTCGGGACTGTTCTTCTTGTTTTTGACTGTGTCATAATTACGCTGTTTGCATTCCGTGCAAGCTAATGTGATTTTAACACGCATTCTTCGGCACCTCCTATTATTTTGCCTCCCTGTGTCAGGAAAAAAGCGCACAAAAAAAAGACCCTGACAATTAGGTGATCGTAGTATATCACAACGATCACCCAAATGCAAGTCTTTTTTTAAAATTTTTTAGTTATGCAGTTCAAAGCGGTCATGGATGGCGCGCATGGCCTTTTCGCCGTCTTCAGCATCGATCAATACCGAGATCTTGATCTCGCTGGTGGAGATCATGTGAATGTTGATGTGAGCATCGTACAGCGCCTCAAACACCTTAGCGGCCACGCCGGGGTTGGAAGCCATACCGCTGCCGACCACCGATACCTTAACGATCTTCTCATCGGTTTCAAGATTTTTAAAACCGAGATAGGCCTGATTGGCCTTGAGCACCTCGATAGCCTTAGGCAGGTTCTCCTTGGTCGTAGTAAAGGAAATATCCTTCGATTCGTCACGGCCGATGGACTGGAGAATAATATCGACATTGATCTTCTCTTTTGCCAACAGCGAGAACACTTTGAAAGCGTTGCCGGGGGCATCCTCAATTTCGGTCAATGCGATACGGGCTACATCCTTATCTCTTGCTACTCCGGTAATTAACAGTTTTTCCACCTTAGAATCCTCCTTGATCTTGGTGCCGGGCACACGGTGCATGCTCGAGCACACTTCCATATTTACATGATATTTTTTAGCCAATTCTACACTGCGGTTATGCAGGACCTGTGCACCGAGGGTGGCCAGTTCCAACATTTCATCATAAGTAATCTCATCCAATTTCTTGGCGTTGGGAACCAGACGGGGATCCGCATCA
This sequence comes from Eubacteriales bacterium, assembly GCA_045594545.1. Classification (GTDB taxonomy): domain Bacteria; phylum Bacillota; class Clostridia; order Oscillospirales; family UMGS1783; genus CAKSHC01. Next base: position 8,017 of record JAZNYQ010000013.1, read on the forward strand.
TAGACGCCGTCGACGTCGGTATAGATCTGGCACAGGTCGGCATGCAATGCCGCAGCCAATGCCACAGCGGTAGTATCCGATCCGCCTCGGCCGAGGGTGGTAATATCCTCATAGCGATTAATGCCCTGGAAGCCGGCTACGATAATAATATTATTCTTATCCAGCTCCATTTCCAGTCGTTCGGTGTCGACACGCTTAATTTTCGCATTGCCGTAATGGGTGGTAGATTCGATGCCTACCTGCCAGCCGGTCAGCGACACGACGGGACAGCCGATCTTTTCGATGGCCATGGCAAGTAGGGACATACTGATCTGTTCGCCGCTGCTGAGCAAGACATCCATTTCTCTTTTGGACGGTTTGTCATTGATCTGGGCGGCCATCTCAATCAGATCGTCGGTAGTATCACCCTGTGCCGAAACGACGACGATGACTTTATTACCGGCCTTATAGGTATCGGTAACGATCTCGGCGACATTTCTGACGCGTTCGGGGTTGGCTACCGAGGATCCGCCGAACTTTTGTACGATCAAACTCATGTTTCTATCTCCTTATTTCTTATATTACAACATACGTACGGCCGACTCGACCGTTTTACCTGAGAAGGCGGCGGCAAATTCCGCCTCGGTCATCGGCTCGGTCACCCGATGTTCCGCCTCGCCCGCCACGCGAACCAGACGGCTAAAGCGCTCCTCTTCCCAGTTACGGACGATGTTTTCCTTACAGTCGGCCCATTTCATCATATTCTCACCACCGCGGTGTTTGACACAATCGATGATATCGGCCACAACGGCGCTGGCGGTGGGCAGTTTTCCCGCGCCGCGTCCGACAAAGGCGACTTCATCTACCGCATTGCCCTTGACGACGATGCCGTTAAAGACATCTTCGACGCCGGCCAGCAGATGATTACGGGATATGGCAAAGGGAGCAACCATAGCAAAGACGGTGCCGTCCTCATACCTGCGGGTAATGCCGAGCAATTTGATCACGCGGTCTTCCTTTGCGGCCATTTCCACATCGGCGGCCGTCAATTTACTGATACCCTCGGCATGAACATACTCCGGATAGACATGGCGACCAAAGGCCAGCGAAGACAAAATACAAATCTTACGGCAAGCGTCGATACCCTCGACATCGGCAGTGGGGTCGGCCTCGGCATAGCCGAGTTCCTGTGCCGAGCGTAGAGCCACATCAAAGGGCTGCTGTTCATGGAACATGCGGGTCAAGATATAATTCGTAGTACCGTTGAGGATACCCGTGACCCGTTCGATCTCGTTCGCGGCCATGCATTGAGCCATGGGGCGAATAATGGGGATACCGCCACCGACACTGGCTTCAAACAGGAACAGAACGCCATGCTCCTTAGCCGTTTGCAACAGTTGGGCACCCTTGGCCGCCACCAGTTCCTTATTGGAAGTAACTACGCTTTTGCCTGCTTTAAGGCAGCGGGACACAAAATTGTAAGCGGGTTTGAGTCCGCCGATGACTTCGGCTACAACTTCCACCTCGGGATCATCTAAGATAACCTGAATATCCTTGGTGAATCGATCGGCATAGGGCAGATCGGGAAAATCACGAATATCCAGAATATATTTTACTTCAACCGTTTCACCGGCACGCTTGGCGATGCCGTCTTGATTCATCATCAGCACCTGCGCCGTGCCGCTTCCGACCACACCATGGCCGAGAATTGCTACTTTTGCCACTGTATTATTCTCCTGTAATAAAATCTACGTTGATTACTCCCTCCACCGCGCGAAGCCGATTGAGGAACTCATCCAAGGTCATTTCCAATTCGGCGATCTGAGCGGTGATGGAAATGGACGCCGTACCCGATACGGGGATATTTTGATTCATAGTCAAAATATTTGCCCCTGCCCCGCCGAAAACACTCAAAAAAGAGCTGAGTACGCCAGCCTTATCGGCAAGCAGAGCAAAAAGAGTTACCGTACGGTCGATCCCCTTATCATAGAAAGGATGCACCTTGTCTTTATATTTATAGAAGACACCGCGGGAAATTCCCACCGCTTTGGCCGCCTCGGTTGCCGTTCTTACCTCGCCGTTTTTCAGCATACGCTTGGCTTCTACGGTTTTAATGGCTACATCGGGAATCAGATCGCTGGCTACTATATAATATTTCATTTTCTCCACAAGAGTCCACCTCCCGTAAACAGTTGTAAACAACATATGCACAGATTGTAGCATAATCTACCAACAAATGCAAGAGGAAATTCCAAAAAAAATCGGAATCTCGACAGATTCCGATTTCCTTATTAAAACAGGGTAATTTTATGGGTAAAGGTACGGTCGGCGCCGGTATTGATACGGACAATATCCTCTTTTAATGGCAGGTCACCGACGAAGGTGGTGGCATCGGCAATACCCATCCACGGTTCGATAGCCAGGAATGGGGCATTTTTCGGTTGCCACAAGCCGACATTGGTAAATCCGTCGAACTCGACCTCGACACCGTGACCGCTGACATCGCTTTTGAGGGTTACCTTATTGGAGCGCACGTGTTTGAGAACGGCCACACTCTTTTCAAAATAGGAGTGGCGCAGGGAGAGGGCTTGACCGAAGTCGATAAACGGCTCCGATTGACGACCGACCAGACCGTCTTCCAAATAATAGCGATCCAGTTTCTCATTGGCACCGAAGGTGATGCGGTAATCCTCAAAACGTTCGCCGTCAACCAACGGGCAACGATAGGCCTCGTGCGAGCCGATAGAGAAGAACATCAGGCTGGCGCCTGTATTTTTCACGCTATAGGTCACATTCAATGCATGGCCGCTGATCTGGTAGCGGATCACCAGTTCAAAATCAAAAGGATAGACCGCTTTGGTTTCCGCATTGCTTCTTAATATATAGGTAGCCGAGGCGGCGTTGGCACAGACCAGATCGAAGACCTTGTCACGGGCAAAGCCATGCTGACCCATTTTATAGGTTCGTCCTGCGTATGTATACTGATCCTCACGGCAACGACCGACAAAGGGGAAGAGGACGGGGGCTCGCTTAGCCCAGAAGGCAGGGTCGCCCTGCCACAGGTATTCGATCCCTTGGCGGGTCAAACTCTGAAGTTCGGCACCCTTATCCGAGATTACAGCAGTAATGCGTCCATTCGAGATGGTTGTTAATCCCATATCACACCTCACATGTTCTTGCCGGGGAAGAACAGCGGCAATTCATTTAGGAAAATAATATCGTCACGCTTGGCGGCATCCCCCTCGGCCAGAATGGCGGCTCGTGCCACGACCGTTCCGCCTGCCTGCTCAACTAATTGCTCGAGAGCCGAAAGCGATTCGCCGGTGGAAATGACATCATCTACAATGACGACACGCTTGCCCTGCATGGCACGGATGTCCTTGGCGTCGATATACAAGGTTTGCTTCTTCACGGTAGTGATCGACTGGACCTCAACAGCCATGGGTTCTTTCATATATAGTTTCGCACCTTTGCGGGCGATAAGGTAATCCTTCTCCCCTGCTTGGCGGGCCATTTCATACAACAGCGGGATACCTTTACACTCAGCCGTGATCATAATATCATGCTCAGGCAGGCGGGCGTTGAGTTCTTTTGCAGCGGCCACGGTCAGTTCCACATCACCGAAGATCACAAACGCGCCGATATATAACTCGTCATTGACACGACACAGGGGCAATTCCCGCTCGCATCCGGCAATGGTCATTTTATAGGCATCCATATAGTTTATCTCCTTTATACTAATTTTTCAGGCAGTTTTTCACCGCCCAACACATGAAAATGCAGATGAGGCACCGTCTGGCCGGCATCGGCACCGGCATTGGTAATGACACGGAAACCGCCGTCTAATTTTTCCTGCTTGGCGATCTCGGCAATTGCTAAAAAACAATCGGCTACGAGAGCGGCATTTTCTTTATTTACCTCGGCGGCACTTTGCATGGCATGGACTTTGGGAATGACCACGATATGCGTATTGGCCATGGGTGCAATATCACGACACGCCAGTACCGTATCGGTTTCGTATACTTTATTACAAGGGATCTCCCCTGCTACAATTTTACAAAAGATGCAATCACTCATTTGAGCATACCCTCCACGATGGTAGGCAATTCCTTAAACGCATCGGGCACCTTATCGGCATCCTTACCGCCGGCCAACGCTACATCGGGACGGCCGCCGCCCTTGCCGCCGCAAAGTTCAGCAACTTTACGCACAACATTACCCGCCAGCACACCGCTCGCATTGGCCTGTTTGCCGCAGGCACACACAAAGTTGAGTTTATCGGCACCGACAACGGCCAGAACGGCTACCATATCGGCATATTTATCCTTGATCATTTCACCCATGGCGCGCACCGAGTCGACCGACAGATCGGTAAAGGCGGCGCCGGCCACGCGAACCGTTCCGACCGATACAGCCGAGTTAATAATAGCATCCAGTTTCGAAGAAGCCAGTTTGGCATTGAGGGCTTCGACATCGCGTTGCGCCTGTTTGACCTCAGCGGTGAGCGCCTGCGCACGCACCTCAACATCATTGACCGAACTCTTGATGGTTTCGGCAATATTGCGAATGGTCTGATCTTTTTGATCGAGCAAGGCAATGACATTGTAACCGGTCACGCACTCGATACGACGCACACCGGCCGCCACCGACGACTCGGAAGCGATGCGGAACAGACCCGCCATACCGGTATTGGTCAGATGCGTACCGCCACACAGTTCCTTAGAAAAGTCACCCATTGACACAACACGGACGGTATCGCCATACTTTTCACCGAACAAAGCCATAGCGCCCGACTTACGGGCATCATCGATGCTCATCAGTTCTACCGAAACGGGAATGGCATTCATCATGGCCCCGTTGACCAACGCTTCAACCTTAGTCAATTCCTCGGCGGTCATGGCTGAAAAGTGAGTAAAGTCCAGACGGCCACGCCATTCATCGACATAGGAGCCGGCCTGTTCGACATGAGTGCCGAGTACCTGACGAAGGGCGGCCTGCAACAGATGCAGAGCCGAGTGGTTACGGGCAATGGCACGGCGGCGCTCGGCATCAATGGCCAGTTCCACTTTGTTATCTACAGCAAAAGCGCCCTCGGCAACAGTACCGATGTGCATATAGATGCCGTCGTGGTTCTTCTTGGTATCTTCAACCGTAAAGACGTTCTCACCCATGCGGATCACACCGGTATCGCCGACCTGACCGCCGCTCTCGGCATAGAACGGTGTGCAGCAGGTAACGAGCATACCCTTCTGCCCCGCCAAAATCTCACCGCTGATCTCACCCTCAGCGACAATGGCAAGCACTTTGGCTTCACAGATAGTTTCATCATAGCCGACAAACTTGGTAGCGGGCACGTTTTCAAAGACCAGTTCGTTACTCTTCCACGCATCGTTATCCGACTTACCACGGGCATTTCTGGCCTGTTCTTTCTGCTGTTTCATGCAGGCGTTGAATCCCTCTTCGTCCACATCAAAGCCCTGTTCTTCCAAGATATCACGGGTCAGGTCGAGGGGGAATCCATAGGTATCATACAGTTTGAACGCATTTTCACCCGACAGCACCTTAGCGCCTGTTGTTTTGAGGGCTTCAATCTCGTTACCGAGCAGATTTAAGCCGGTATCGATGGTGCGAGCAAAGTTTTCTTCCTCGTTAAGGATAACCTTTTTAATATAATCCTGTTTCTCGCCCAGTTCGGGATAGGCCGAGATATTCTCCTGAATGACGGTATCGCAGACCTGATGCAGGAAGGTCCCGTTGATGCCGAGCAAACGGCCATGGCGGGCGGCACGGCGAAGCAGGCGGCGCAGGACATAGCCTCGCCCCTCATTCGAGGGCAGAACTCCGTCGCCGATCATAAAGGTAGTAGAACGGATATGGTCGGTAATGACACGCAAGCTCACATCGGTCTTTTCTTTCTCGCCATAGGTAACGCCGGCGATCTTGGATATATGCTTCATAATGTTCTGGACGGTGTCGACCTCAAAGAGGTTAGCCACATCCTGCATCACGCAGGCCAGACGTTCCAGACCCATACCGGTATCGATATTGGGATGCTCGAGGCGGGCATAGTTGCCGTTGCCGTCGCTGTCAAACTGAGTAAATACCAGATTCCAGACCTCGATATAACGGTCACAATCGCAACCGACACCGCAGGTCGGACTGCCGCAGCCCCATTTTTCGCCGCGGTCAAAGTAGATCTCGGAGCAAGGGCCGCAAGGACCGGTGCCGTGCTCCCAGAAGTTATCTTCCTTGCCCAGACGCACGATATGATCAGCCGGTACGCCGACCTGTTTGGTCCAGATCTCGAACGCCTCATCGTCCTGCTCATAAATGGAGCACCACAGACGCTCTTCGGGGATCTCCAATACTTTGGTAAAGAATTCCCACGCCCAAGAGGTGGCTTCGCTCTTGAAATAGTCGCCGAACGAGAAGTTGCCCAGCATCTCAAAATAAGTGCCGTGGCGGGCGGTCTTTCCCACACGCTCGATATCGGGGGTGCGGATACATTTCTGGCAAGTAGTGACCCGCTTTCTGGGCGGCGTGATTTCACCCGTGAAGAATTTCTTCATGGGCGCCATGCCCGAGTTGATCAACAAAAGGGATTTATCGTTCTTGGGAACGAGGGAGAATGAGGGCAGGCGAAGATGGCCTTTGCTCTCAAAAAAGGAAAGGTATTTTTCTCTCAAGTCGTTGAGGGATGTCCACTGCATAAATAAAAGCCTCCAATAAAAAAATAAAGTCCCCCGATAAAATCAAGGGACGAATGTACCGTGTTACCACCCAAGTTGCGCCAAGCGGCGCCGCTCATTACGCCTTTAACGCAGGCGATACGACCCTGTTTTCACAAGGCAGTTCACGGAGAGCTTCCCCTACTTTCACGCAGCGTGTTCCCAGCTACCCACGCCTCTCTGTGCCGCATACGGCAAGGTACATCATTCCGATCGCAACTTTTTCCATACTTATTATATCTTTTCTTTTAAAAATGTCAAGATTGTAATTGACGGTTTCCCTAAATTTCAGTAAAATAGAAACAGAAAAGAGGGATTATGATGAAAGCATTATTCGGCACGGCGGGTACGCCCGATGAATTTAAAGAACAAGGATACAAGACTTCCTTGCAGGTGCCCGGCTTTTTAGAAAGGTACGGATTAGACTGTTTTGAGTATCAATGCGGGCGAGGTGTAAATATTTCGACCGAGACGGCGCAGGCCTTCGGACGCAAAGCCAAGGAGCACGGAATTGCCCTATCTTTGCACAGTCCGTATTACATTTCGCTGTCGTCTGAAAAGGAAGAAAGCCGTCTGAACAGCATCAATTACATTTTACAGAGCGCACGGGCGGCGCATGATATGGGCGCAACCCGTATCGTGATCCATAGCGGTTCTTGCGCCAAGATGACACGGGAAGAAGCCTTAGCATTGGCCTGTGACACGATGGAAAAAGCCATTGCGGCGGTGGATGAGGCGGGGTACGGGCATATCGCCCTTTGTCCCGAAACGATGGGCAAGATCAACCAACTGGGTAACGAGGACGAAGTGATTGCTCTGTGCAAACTGGACGATCGCCTGATCCCGACTATTGATTTTGGGCACCTGAACTCCCGCACCTACGGCTCGCTTAAGACAGCGGATGATTTTCGGCGGGTGTTGGCCAAGTTTTCCGATGCTTTAGGCTTTGAGCGGATGCAGCGGTTCCACTGCCATTTTTCCAAGATCGAATGGAGCGAGGGCGGCGAAAAGCGGCATCTGACCTTTGCCGATGATACGTTCGGGCCCTTCCCTGAGCCCTTTATTGAGGCTATTTTAAAGGATAACTACGCCCCCACCGTAATCAGCGAGTCGGCGGGAACGCAGGCGATGGATGCCAAAACCATGAAAGATTTGTATCAAAAATTAAATTTTTGAGGCTAACCCCTTGCAATTAACTGAGAAATATTGTAAACTACTGTGAGAGTATAAAAATAAATTTTGGAGGATAATATATGGTATCCGCAGGCGATTTCAGAAATGGTGTAACTTTTGAGATGAACGACGGCTCTGTTGTACAGGTCGTTGAATTCCAGCATGTCAAACCCGGTAAGGGTGCGGCTTTCGTGCGTGCCAAAATCCGCAACGTAATCACCGGTGCCGTCACCGAAACCACCTTTAACCCCGCTGACAAGTATCCCACGGCTTTCGTTGAGAGAAAGGACATGCAGTATCTGTATAATGACGGTGAGTTGTACTACTTTATGGACAACGAAACCTACGAGCAGCTGCCCCTCAATGCTGATGTTCTGGGTGATTCCTTCAAGTTCGTTAAGGAGAATACCGACGTTAAGATCCTGTCCTGCAAGGGCAATGTCTTCGGCGTTGAGCCTCCTTTCTTCATTGAACTGGAAGTTACCGCTACCGAGCCCGGCATCAAGGGCGACACCGCTACCAACGTTACCAAACCCGCCACATTGGAGACCGGCGCCGAGATCCGCGTTCCCCTGTTCATCAACGAGGGTGACAAGATCCGTGTCGATACCCGTACCGGCGAGTATATGGAAAGAGCATAACCCCTATTATTTCACAAGGAGGCATATCGTATGACCCTGACTGAAAAAGTGGCCTATATCCGTGGCCTGATGGAAGGCTTGGATGTAGACAAAGACGACAAAGAGATGAAGATCATTTCGGCCGTTGTAGATCTGCTGGATGACATGGCGCTGAGCGTATGCGATCTGGAAGATTCTCAGGCTGAACTGGAAGAATACGTAGAGGAACTCGACGAAGACCTCGGTGCTTTGGAAGAGGACATCTACGAGGATGAGTGCGACGGCGATTGCGATTGCTGCGACGAAGACTGCGATTGTGACGACGGTTTCAATTACAAGACCGAATGTCCCGTTTGCGGCGAAGACGTTTTGCTGGATGATGAGATCCTGCGTGACGGCGCTTTTGAGTGCCCGCATTGCGGCGAGACCATTGATTTCGGTGAAGACATCGAAGAAGACGAGTGCGATTGCGGTTGCTGCGACGCCGAGTAATTTCAAACAGAGATCCCCGAAGGGTAATCCTTCGGGGATTTTTTTGCATGGCGACTCCTACTAAGCGGGTATACTATGGCATAGAATAGTAATATCCTATCGAGGGAGTTTAGGTTATGGATCGCAGAAAAAAGCAGACAAGATGGCTGATCGGACTTGGCGTTGCCGCAGTCATCCTCTATTTTGCGCTGAAAAATTTTGACATTCTGGGCGACATGGTTTTGCACATCTTCGGCATCTTTCTACCCCTGATTCTGGGACTGGCTTTCGCTATGATCCTCAATGTACCGATGAGCCTGCTTGAAAAGCGATTGTTCCGCAAGGCTAAGCGGCCGTTTTGGCGAAGACTGCGACGACCGTTGGCTATTTTTCTCTCGGTCCTACTCATCTTTTCCATTTTGGCCGGCATTATTTGGTTAATCATTCCGGAACTGGTCAGTGCGATTCGTATTGTGGCCGAGCATCTGATCGAGTGGATCGACCGCCTCACGCAACTCTCTCATGAGGACATGATGCAACTGCCGTTTGGACGCATACTGGTCAACATTAACTGGGATAATACCCTATCTTCTATCCGAAATTGGCTCAAATCGCAGAGCGGCAATATTGTCAGCACAGCGGTGGGCACCATCGGATCGGTGATCGGAGGTGTTGTCAACTTTGTTTTCGGACTGGTATTTGCCGTATACATTCTGGCCAACAAGGAAAAACTGAAACTTCAGGTGATACGCCTGATGCAAGCATGGCTTCCTGAGCGGTTTTGCATGAAACTGACCCGCACTTCAAGCATTGTTCGAATCAATTTTCGTAATTTCGTAGCCGGGCAATCGTTAGAAGCGCTCATTCTTGGCTCTCTATGCATCGTAGGCATGGCCATCTTACGCATCCCCTACCCGCTTATGGTGGGCACACTGGTGGGGATCGGAGCACTGGTACCGGTCATCGGCGCCGTTGCTGCCGCCGGTATCGGGGCTTTTATCATCTTTACCGAATCCCCTGTGCAAGCCTTGGTTTTTCTCGTTTTTTTGATCGTTTTGCAACAGATCGACGGCAACCTCATTTATCCGCGGATCATGGGCGAGCGAGTCAATTTGCCTGCCATGTGGATCCTGGCAGCAGTCACCGTCGGCGGAGGAATTGCAGGACCGATCGGAATGTTGCTGGGCGTGCCGATTGCCTCTACCGTATATGCCTTAGTCAAAGATGCCACCGAACAACGAGAAAAAAAGAAGAAGGATTAGTCCTTCTTCTTTTTGCGTTTAAATATAAAACTGCGAAACAGGATCAGATTCATAACCAGGAAGAATACCACTAAGATCCCCAAGGTCAGCCACTCTTTCCCCGGTGCCATATTGGCCAGCAGCATCATCGGGAAGCCAAAGACAATGGCGGGGAATTGTTGATAAACCAAGTTATCGGCCGCCGGCGTCTTAAACTGCCCGTCGATTTCACGCAACAGGATGATACCCGTACTGGCTGTACCGGTGAGCATACCGTACATGACCAAGAACTGCTCATTTTCGTATTCGGGGAACAGCTTTTTAGCAATAAACAGATTATAGAAATAGGTAGCGACCATACCCACTACGCCGAGGATGAGGATAATCCCCCAATACTGTTCAAGCAAACTCAAGCGAATCGCGGCAATGCCGGCAATGACCATGACATCAAAACAAATATTGCTGATACGGGTCATCAAGAAGTCATTGACGTATTTGCGATGGATGATCTGCTTCTTATGACAAATGTTGATCACGGCCTTGATGAGGGTAGCCGATACAACGCCGAGCAGGAAGTTAAATCCGAAGATGGTGGATTTCATGCCCGGCAACAACCGTCCAAGCAAGCCCATAAGCACATACGCCAACATATAGGCGCCGCCGACCAAGGCGACCTGAATGGTCAGTTTATCCATACTGCCTTCCATCGGCACCTCGTCCTCGCCCTGCACCTGTTGCATGGCAATGGCGCCCTCACGGATCTTGTCCAGATCAATTTTCTTTTTACGGCGCAGAATATTCAGATGAATGACGCCGCCGATACTGGCACTCAGGAAGCCAAGGGCGGCAATGGTAAGGCCAAAACTCTTACCGCCGACAAAGCCCAGCTCTTCATAGATCATGCCGTAGTTCATGGCCTGCCCCGTTCCCTGTCCGAAACCAAAGGGCAGCAGGATGCCCGCAGCGGGGAAAAATCCGCTGATCACCATGGAAGCAACCAAGGTAATACCCAAGCCCAAAACAGCCTGAATCAAATATGTAGCCACGGTGGTAACACCGGAATTGAAGATCTCGGTTGAGCGTTTCTTGCCAAACTTGCCGCCGCCCGCCTTAAAGGACGAAGCGATAAAGCCGAGTGCTAAGGCATGATAGGTGATAATCTCCAAGGTGGCCGATCCGTTCCCGTTAAAGAAGGCCGTATCAAACACCCATTGTCCGGTGATCCACTGGTAAACCTCAGCAAAGATCAGCAACAAGACACCGCCCAATACCGAGGTCGGAATCAAAGAATTTCTCATAAAAGGTAAGAGCCGCTTGATCATATTGGCAACCAACAGTGCCAACAACAGCACCGCCATCAGGCTCAGCGAGCCCCATACATCAGATCCCCAAAAACTGTTCATGTTTCTCCTCCGAGGTCAAATTTTTATAACGGTAGAACAAGTTTACATATTTAAGTGCATTAAAACGCTTATTTTTTGATTTCAACTGATAGATCACATCGCCGTCGTAGATATTGACCTTATTGCGACCCAATACCGTGACTGCCGAGATCGAGTCAAAAGCAAAAACACGGTCGCCGCAAACAATACGGTCGCCGTATAATGCTATCGGCGCATCCTTTTGCAACATCCGCTTCTCTTTATAGGCCAACACCTCAATCAAATTCGCGCACTCTCGATAGAGCGGCTCCTTGAGATCGGCCAGCGTATCGGCGGCATTAACATATTGACACTGGTAGTCATACCACGGCCCGACATAGGCAAACGGAAAATCAAAGCCTACCCCTTGCAACCGTTTATTGGGCAGATAACGAATTTCTCTATGGCAGGTTAAACACCGTATGGTATCCTTATGGCTTTCAAAGGTAGTAAACCCGCAGTAGGGGCAAACATACATGGCGCGTTCCAAATACTGGGCGCTTTGTTTATGCCGAAATTCTCCATCCTCTCTTGCCTCATCCACGGCAAGACCTTTGGTAATGCGTTCCATCAACTGTTCATTGGAGAGGGCTTTGACCTCTTCGGGCTCAATGACCTCCGACACATACGAGCGCATCCGCCCTTTACGGATAACATCGCTCCAGCGAGGCTGGACGCCGTAACCGCCCTCGATGCGAAACAGTGCAACGGGAATGCCTAACTTCTTGACCAGCGGTACAACGGCGGGATTGATATAACCGGTGCGTCCCGAAAAGGTGCGGTTACCCTCCGGCGCCATGCCGATGGTGCCGCCCTCTTTGGCCACTTTCAGACAGTTCATAACCGCGCGGATATCGGTCGTTTGTTTCTTAATGGGAATGGGGGCAACCAGAAAACGGATGACCGAAGAGATCCACCCCTTGGAGAACAGGTCTTCCGACGCAATATAATAGACAGGGCCTCGAAAAGCCAATCCGACGAAAAACTGATCAAAGGCCGTCTGGTGATTAAACAGGATCAGATACTGACGGTCTCCCTGCTCCTTGAATTTCTCCACACGCATACCATAGAGCAGATAGGAAAAAGGTCCGATCAGAACCCTTAGAACATTTCTTACCCAACCATGGCGGCGTTTGCACCATGTTTCTTTTTTCTTTTTCATGATTTCATCTCCGGTAATGCTTGAACGGTCAACTCCTGCAGACGATCCCCAATGCTCTCCAACGCCGCATACATCACGGCGCGATCGGCATCGGATATATCCCGACCCGCCTGTTCAACGGCAAGCTGAGCCAACCCACGGATGCGATCAGCCAAGATTCGCCCCTGCTCGGTCAACTGCAATTTAGCCCGGTAGCGACCGGCGTCCTTGACTACAAGCCCCTTTTGCTCCAATGCCGCAACGGCACGGGACACATCAGCCTTATCCCGACTGCAATACTCGCCCAGCCGAGCCGCCGTGATCCCCTCCTCGTGCCGATGAAGCACCACAAGATACACGGCATTGATACCGCGAAGTCCGTATTGCTCCATGGCTTCATTCATCAGTCGATGCACGTGATAGGATATCTCGGTAACCGCCACCGTGAAGCGTTCAAATCGATCCATGTATGTATCCTTTGTCTGTATTTGTTGATAAATCAACACGGTTATTTTACAAATTATTCACAAAAAAGTCAATCCATTCCGCCGAATTTAATCTGAATGTTTTGTGAAAACCGACTTTCCCAACAGATGGTCGGCGATCTTATCGCTATGGATAATATAACTGCCGTGGGTCTCGCCTGCAAACAGGGTAAAGGCCGCTTGCGGGATGGCCTGGCAGATATTCATCATGGCGCTCTGGCGGATCATATCGCGGCTGCCCGCCGTTACCTCCACCGGCACGTCAATGGCCTGCAACTGCTCGTCGGTAAGATCGGGCTCGGTCAGCATCAGGCGGATCAGCGGATTGCGGGTAAAGGCGTACTGTATCTTCATCCACCAACGATAGGGACTCTTGATGTCGTCAGGGGTAGCATTCACGCCGCTGACCACCAATTTCTTCAGTAGTCCCGGATACTGCGAAGCCACCAGCAACCCAACGATGCCGCCATCGCTAAACCCGTACAAAATCGGCTTTTCCAACCCCATGACCTTAATAAAACAATACACGTCACGAGCCATATCCTCATAATGATACTCGCTCACCTTGCCGCTGCGGCCATGACCTCGGGTATCGGGCAGATAAACCGTATAGTGCTGTGCCAGTTTTTCGGCCGCCTCCTCGAAGATCTCATGGGTCTCACCGTTGCCGTGGAGCAGAATGATCGGCTCACCCTCGCCCATCTTTTCGTAAAAGATGTCAATTCCGTTTACTTTTGTAAAATGCATGGTTTCTCCTTTACTCGATCACTACGGGAAATTCCCGATAGTCACTGCCCGCTGCCTGTACAGCAGGGGTAAATGTATGCCACAGATCATTGACCTTTATGTCCTCGGCCAATCCGACAAAGCCCTTGTCGTCGGACGCTACGTGTTGAACGATAGGCAGGGTAGCCTTCCGGCGCATCTGCCCCAATATGTCGGCAGCGCTCCTGCGCAAACCGAGAACACGGATATATTCGGGGGTATCCGCCGACCGTGTCAGCCCCAGATAGGCACGCATCAAAATGCGGCAGATGCGGGAGCGGGCGTAGCGCTTGCTCTTAATGATCTCCACAACCTGTTCCAGCGATCCACCCTGCCGCACCGCCGTTACGATCTTATGTTCCAATCCCTCCGACACGTCGGGAATCTTGGCAAAATCCTGTGCATTCATGCCTCGCAACTGTGCCAGCATGGCCCGTTCCATATCCTTAACAAATACAGGCTGTGCCAGCAGCGGCATCACAAAGTCGGGGACATATTGCTCCACCGACTCTCCTGCTCTGAACATCTCGCGACAGGCGGTCGCGCCCGCCGTATCGGCATCCCGTCCGTCGTGCGGCGCACCCTTGCGCAAAATGGCATGAGCGGTCAATCTTCCCCGATTGGCCATCAGATATTCGATTCCTAACAGATCGTTGGGATGGCCAAGCAACGACGCATCCTCACAAAATCGGCTCAAGGCCCGTTGCCGTGCGAGAGGGTAAGATACACCGTTTTTTAATTCTTCCTTGATGGCCGCATCCAATCCCTCATGCTGCAAGGCATTGGCCACCCGTTGCAAACGGGTAATATCTCCGCACTCACTGCCGAAGCACAGATCGGTCACCACACCGGTGGCAATCAAGGTTTCGACCGCCGTGCGGGCAAAGCCCTGCGCACTGGAGAGGACACCGCAGACGGGCAGTTCCAACACCACATCGGCGCCGCCGCGCAACGCCATCTCGGTACGGGCTCGTTTGGAGCAGACGGCCGGTTCTCCGCGCTGAACAAAGGCGCCGGACAGAATGACGACGATCTGATCGAACCCCATCGCCCGTGCCGCCTGTATTTGATAGGCGTGACCGTTGTGAAAGGGGTTATATTCGGCTATAATTCCGAGAATTGGCAATTTTCCTTACCTCTTTTGTAAAAAATGGGTTGATTATTCTGAAAGGATTTATTATAATTATAACTGTTAATTAGAAAATAATCAAGTAAGGAGTTTGTTATGAAAATATTGGTAATCAATGCAGGCAGTTCTTCCCTTAAGTATCAGTTGATCGATATGGATAACGAAGCCGTTATTGCCAAGGGCAATTGCGAGCGTATCGGTATCGACGGTCTGATCGGTCACAAGACGGCTTCAGGTGTCGAGATTAAGAAGGAACTGGCTTTCCCCACCCACAAAGAAGCCTTCATGGCCGTTGTGGATATGCTCACCACCGGTGAGGGCAAGGTCATCGACGATGTTTCGGAGATCTCCGCTGTCGGTCACCGCACCCTGCACGGCAGTGAGAAATACAAGGCTTCCATCCTCATCAATGACACGGTTATTGATGACGTTATGGAATTCCGCGAGCTTGGTCCTCTGCACAATCCGCCTCAGGCCATCGCCATGCGCGCCTGTCAGGAAGTCTTCGGCAAGGATATGCCGATGGTTGCCGTGTTCGACACCGCTTTCCATCAGACCATGCCCGCCAAAGCCTATATGTTCGGTATCCCCTATGAGTATTATGAGAAGTACTCCATTCGCCGCTACGGATTCCACGGTACTTCCCACCGTTATATTTCCTATACCTACGGGCAGATGAAAGGTTCCAACGAGGGCACCCGTGTCATCACCTGCCATCTGGGCAACGGCTCCTCCATCGCCGCCATCAAGGACGGCAAGGTGGTCGACACCTCAATGGGTCTGACTCCGCTGGACGGCTTTATCATGGGTACCCGTTCGGGCGGCATCGATCCTTCGGTCGTGACCTATATCATGAACAAGGAAGGCCTCACTCCCGATGAGATGGCCAACATGATGAACAAGAAGTCCGGTTTCTTGGGCATTTCCGGCATTTCCAGTGACTGCCGCGACATTCAGAAAGCCGCTTCCGAAGGCAATGCGCGCGCGCAGTTGACTCTGGATATTCTGGTTTATCAGATCAAGAAGTTCATCGGCGGTTATGCGGCCGCGATGGGCGGTGTGGATGCCATCATCTTCACCGGCGGTATCGGTGAAAACGACGCCGAGATCCGTAGACTGGTCTGCGAAGATATGGAATATCTGGGGCTGGTTGTTGATCCCGAACTCAACAAGCAGGCTTCCCGCCGCGATGCCAAGTTCTCGGCCGCCGATTCCAAGGTCGAAGCTTGGGTACTGCCCACCAACGAAGAATTGATGATTGCCCGCGACACCAAAGAGATCGTGGAAAAACTCTGATTTTGAAAAAAGATCAGCCCGAACCCACGGTTCGGGCTATTCTTTTCCGAAATCGGATATACTGTTATTATCAAACCTAAAGGACTCTGTTATGGAACACGATATTTCCTGCGTACTGAAAAAGGTAAACCGCCTGCACTTCATCGGCATCGGCGGGGTGAGCATGAGTGCGTTGGCGCTGATCATGCAATCCAATGGCTATGCCGTATCCGGTTCAGATATGAATCGGGACAACTGCAAGGTGTTGCTGGATAACGGCGTGACGGTGTATCCCACCCATGCCGCCGAGAATCTTAAGGACGCTCAAGCCATTGTATATACCGCCGCCATCAAGGAAGACAACCCCGAACTGGCCGCCGCCCGTGCGGCAGGACTTCCCTGTTTTGAGCGTGCCGATCTGCTGGGCGCCATCATGAAGAACTACGACTGCCCCATCGGCGTGGCAGGCACGCACGGCAAGTCCACCACCACATCCATGATCTCCTGCATTTTGCTTGACGGTGGAGTCGATCCGACCATCTCCATCGGCGCCAAACTGCCTGAGATCGACAGCAACTATTACATCGGTCATAAGGACTATTTCGTTTTTGAATCCTGCGAATATGCCGGATCTTTCATGAAATTCTTCCCCAAGATTTCGGTGGTGCTCAACATCGACGAGGATCATCTGGATTTCTATCGGGATATTGACGATATTGCCGATGCCTTTTCTCGCTATGTGGAAAACACCCTGCCCGACGGTCTGCTCATCACCAATGCCGATGATCCCTATTGCCGCCGCGTCAAAGATGGCTATGCAGGCAAGAGTGTGACCTTCGGCATGACACGCGCCAATTACACTCCCGCCAATCTGGTGTATCAGAACGGCTACCCCTCATTTGATATCATGCGTGATCGGGAATTCCTGTGCCATGTCGAACTGGTCGTGCCCGGTCAGCATAATGTACTCAATGCGCTGGCTGCTGCGGCCGCCGCCGATGTTGTGGGCATCAGCCCCGAATCCATCAGCCACGGTCTGCATACCTTCCACGGTGCCGGCCGCCGTTTCGAACTCAAGGGCCGAGGCAAGAACTTTACCGTCATCGATGACTATTCCCATCACCCGTCGGAAATTGAGGCCACCCTCAACGCTTGCCGCAAGATGGATTTTGACCGTATTGTCCTCATCTTCCAACCCCATACCTATTCCCGCACCAAAGCCTTGCTCTCTCAATTTCAAAAAGCCCTCGATAAGGCCGATCATGTCATCCTGTGCGATATTTATGCGGCACGGGAAAAAGATAATTTAGGCATGAATTCTGCGTATATTGCGGGCATGTTGGCAGATGCTGAATATGCGCCCTCATTCCAAGCGGCAGCACACGATGCCCTTATGCAGGTCAGAGAAAACACCCTTATTCTTACCATGGGTGCCGGCGATGTATATAAGATCGCCGATTTAGTATTAGAAGGAGAAAAAAGATGTCAGTCATAACCCTAACCAAAGCTAACTTCGAACAGGAAGTCATGCAATCGTCCGTTCCTGTGCTGGTCGATTTCTGGGCGTCTTGGTGCGGTCCCTGCCGCATGGTATCCCCTATCATCGACCAGATCGCGCAGGAAGCAAACGGCAAGTACGCCGTCGGCAAAGTCAATGTCGATGAACAGCCCGAACTGGCTGTGAAATTCGGCGTCATGAGCATCCCCACCTTGGTGGTCATAAAGAACGGTGAAGTTGCCGCCAAAAAGATCGGCGTACAATCCAAGCCCGACATCTTAAAAATGCTTGACTAATGAAAAACGAGCCTTTCGGCTCGTTTTTTATATATCCATATATTGTCGATATAAGGGCAAAGCACCTTGTTTATCTGGGCTGAGGGAGGCACGCAACTGGAATACACCGGGGAAGCAGTTCCCCTCAATCAGCACCGGTCCGTCCTTACCGATCGCTACATCCCAGCCAACATAGGCTACCTGCGGAATTTCACAGGCGGCACAACACACCAAATCCATCGCACGATCGAAATCGGGCACGGAGAATCCAACAATTTCCGTTCCCGTCACGGGATGATGGGTGTGCAGATGATCGGCCTTGTCAATGGCAGGCGCCAAGACCCGTCCCGACACATCCACAAAAGTATACATACCGCCGGCTGAAAAGTTATCCACCGTACCGCCGTTGCCCATTTTAAGCATGGCTTGCAGGAAAATGCCCTTTCCCTCTTTGTATAGGGTAAACATGCGTAGCGTATTCACCGAATTGGGATAGAGCCGGTTCATCTGCTCATGCTGCTCCACATAGCCTTCCACCAAATTCTGTCCCTTTTCCTTCATTTGCTGATACAGGACTTCGGCATTTTCTTTACATACGTATTTCTCAATACCGGCACCCCCTTCTCCGTCAATCGGCTTAGCCATCATGACAGGATTACGGGAAGCAAAGGCAGAAAACTCCTCTTTTGTCATGCAACGCAGGTCACACCATTCTCGCCCAAGATACTTGTCAAATATCCGATTAAACAGAATTTTATCATTAAATTGCTCAAAATACGCCTTGTTGTTATACTTGCGAATAATGGCATTGTTAATTCCTCGAGTCAGATACGTGCGCCGCTGTTTGGCATCAAGCAGATAAAACTCGAACTCCTGATAATCATAATAGCCCGCCTGATAGGTCAACCCACAACGAACCATATCAAAGACGATAAACAAGCAAGGCTTGTGCGCCTTCTTGGCTACCGCTTTGGCTATGCGAAACATATTTTTGTAATCCATATCGGCAAGGCGTGCCAATAAATATCTCAGTTTTGACATACTCATTACTCCTTTTCTGCCTTTATTATAAAACATTTCCTGTAGGGATGCAACAAGAATCGTTGTATTTCCTCGCCATACGGTTCCTGTCATCATTGCCTCCACGATACACGTGCCAAATATTATACAAGGGAAAACATGACAGCTTTAGCCAAATCCATTCATCAAAACGGCGAAATTATCACTAAGAAGATGGGACTACAATCCAAGTCTGATCAAACAAACCAAAAGAGGAGTTGCTGACAGCAACTCCTCTTTTTTAGTTGGCGGCAAAGGTACCCGACTGCGTACCGACTGTAACCGTGTAGTTTCTCCCACTGACGATCTGCGGATCGCTGAGGATCACCACCGCAAAATCCAATTCGGGCGTAAAGACCAGAATTTCCTTGCCATCGGCATCGGTCACGCACACCGCGGTGCCCGCCGCTTGTTGACCGACCTGTAGAGCAATAACTCCCTGCTTGCTTTGGCTGAAGGTCTGGGCCATACCCATCGCGCCCGTCCCGATAAAAGTGCCGCCGCTGATGGTGGCCGAGGTATCGTAGTCCAGCGTAGCGGTGTCGCCGCGCGTCGGCCCGCATACGACCGTATACCCGCCGGTAATCTCCAGATATCCATTCGCGTCGATACCGTCACCCGATGCTTGGATAGACAAATTGCCGCCGCTGATGATAATACTGCCATTGGATGCACCGCCCATCATACCGCCGCCGAACCGACCGTCACGCCTGCCGTTCATACCGCTGGCGTCAGCACCGCCCGCCGCATTAAGCCCGTCATCGTCAGCATTCATCGTCACCGTCCCACCTGTCATGCGAATGTGTAACGCCTCAAGCCCCTCATAACTTTCGGTAATCGCGATCTCTCCACCGATTACCGTCAAGGTGTCCTCGGCATGAATGCCGTCATCCCCGCTGGCGATCGTATAGGTTCCGTCGGCTATCGTCAAGGAGGTATTGGCGTGCAACCCGTCATCGGCACTGTCGATGGCAAACATGCCGCCGTCCAGTTTCATAACCGTACCCGACTTGAGCCCTTTCATACTGGTACTGCTCTCATCGGTAGTCGATGTGACGGCCGCCGTCGGTCTGGGACCACCGCCACCCGGACCGCCCATCATACCGCCCCCCATAAAGCCACCGTAAAAATCGGATGAGTCCTTCGTGCCGTTCTCATATCCGCCGCCCGCCAGAACGGTGATCTGCCCGTCTTTCACCGTCAGATCACTGCCGGCGCTAATGCCGTCCCCTTGCGCCTCTATCGACAGCATGCCGCTCTCGATATACACAAACCCCAGCGCGGCATCCTCATCGTTTTCGGCATGGATCCCGTCTTTGCCCGCATCCACCTCGATGGTAGCCTCGGTCAGCCGCACACTGTCATTGGCATCCAACCCATGCGAGGCACTTTGAATGGTATAGACACCGCCCGTGATCACCAGATCGTCTTTGGATACGATTCCATGTCCGATCGGCGAGGTAACCGTCAAATTCCCTGTACCGTTCAAAGTAATATCCTGTTTGGAAAAGATAGCCGCGTCGATATGATTCTCGTCGATAGCCTCAAAAGCACCGCCGTTGGATAATGTGTTTTTCGTCCCGTCAGCCAAGGTGACAAATACCTTATCGGCCTGTTTGACATACAGCGCCGCTCCCGTAGCATTATTCACCGTAACATCGGCAAGAACAATCTGCAATTTGGCCGTATCAGGCGCATCCACCATGATCATTCCGTCCAGACTGCCCGAAAGCAAATAGGTACCCTCTTGCTCGATCTTCAGCGGAGATGTGGCCTGATTGAGATCTATGGCAATTGCCTGCTCGGCATCATAATCCGCCCGCCGATCCCGATCGGTAAACATCTCGGTATCCCGATCTGCCGCCGTCGGCTCTTCATCACCCGTGCCCACATGACAACCGACCAACATCAACAACAGCAACATGACTGCAATAATTCGTTTCATACTCACTCCTTATAACTCGGCCAAACCGGTTTCCTGCTTGGACACGCTTACTTCCAGATTGCCGTTACGGCATCGGATGGTGTCGATCATTTCCTTTTCCTTGGCTTGATTCTTCATTGTGACCTGATAGGTTAATTTAAATAAACTCCCCATATTCGTCGTTTTTACCTTAGTCAGCTCATAGGCATCGGTATATGCCGCAAAAATATCATCAAAGATGCCGGTGTAGTCCAGATCCTCCGGCACCGTTACCGATAGGATCTTATAGCGAGCCGCATTGCGTTTCGCACCCAGATCCAAGCGGTTGAGCACCAGAAACACCACGCACATGATCAGCGAAAAGAGAGCCGCATAGCCCAGATACCCCATACCTGCGATCAGCCCTGTCCCCATCGCCAAAAACAGGATACAGATCTCCTTTGCCGAACCGGGCACCGAACGGAACCGTACCAGACTAAAAGCGCCCGCCACCGCAACACCGGCACCGATATTGCCGTTGACCAGCATGATCACCACACAAACTACGGCCGGCAACAGTGCCAAGGTGATCACAAAACTTTTGGTATATCGGGTCTTATACATATAGCTAAGCGCCATAATAATTCCCAACACCAACGAAACGCCCATACACAACAAAAAATCGGTCACCCCGATCACCGTTGCCTGCTCTGCATCAAACAATCCCTCAAACATGAAAACGCTCCTCCTTTATTTTAGGAAAAATAAGTGTACGGTATGCCGTACCGTACTTAGAAAACGATGTTTTATAGATCTTCTGTTCGGACAGTATGCGCGCCATCCACAGCGGCATTCCGCCCACCCCCTTGATCTCCATCAATACTTCATCTTCCGGCAAAATCGCCGTGCCGTAAACACCCGCATCAAAGGTCAGATCCTCTTGCCTGCATAAAACGGTATCGTCAAAGGTCACCCGAAAGTCCGACCGTTCCTTGGTTTTATACGCTTCTCTCTCATAGGAAAGAAATAAAGTCGGATGCAACGACGGATAATGCCCGAGAAAGAAGTCGATCTCCTTGGTGATCTGATTGCAAAACGGACAGGGGGCCTGCCCGCTTACCCACGCCAACGCCTCCCGCTGCGGCAGAGCCACCCGACGCTTAAAGACGATCCCTTTACATTTTTTCTTGAGTTCCACAAATACCCGATCCTCACCGTAACTGCGGATGCGGATTTTCTCTTTATAGGTCGGCTTCTCGATCGAACGGCGGATCAGAAGATAGTCATCGGTATCCAAATACAGGTTGCGAATGGTCGTACGCCCAAAGTGATCCATATCCATATGCGGCATCATTCCACGCAAAATCTCGCTCTTTTGCGCCTGTGTTATGCGGTATTTCATTTCAATGCGCCGGAAAACCGTCTGCGCCACCCATATCACCTCCGTTTACTCTTATTGTACTGCTGCTATTTGATAGCCGTTTGCTGATAATTTGAAGTTTTTGTGACGAAAAGGAGTTTTTATTGGGTCTTGCATTTCCTTGCCAAGCGGTATATAATAGATGAGTTTGAAAGACTAAAAGAGGTGGAAGCATGAAAAGAGAAGATTTAAGAAATATCGCCATCATCGCTCACGTTGACCACGGCAAGACCACACTGGTCGATGAGATGCTCAAGCAAAGCGGCATCTACCGCGAAAACCAAGCCATCACCGAACGGGTTATGGACTCGGGAGATATTGAGCGCGAGCGCGGCATTACCATCTTAGCCAAAAATACATCCATTCAATATAAGGGCACTAAGATCAACATCGTGGATACTCCGGGACACGCCGATTTCGGCGGCGAGGTTGAACGCGTACTGAAGATGGTAGACGGCGTTCTGTTACTGGTTGACGCCGCCGAAGGTCCCATGCCTCAGACCCGCTTTGTTCTCCAGCACGCCTTGGCACTCAACCACAAGGTCATCGTGGTCATCAATAAAATCGACAAACCCGATGCCCGTTTAGACGAGGTGGTCAACGAGGTACTGGAACTGCTGCTCGATCTCGATGCTACCGACGAACAACTCGACAGCCCCATCGTCTACTGCTCGGCACGCGAAGGTATCGCTTCGGTCTTTCAAGATCGCCACGGCGATGACCTGACACCTTTATTTGAAACCATTATGGAATATATTCCTGCCCCTGAAGTCGATCCCGATGGCCCGACTCAGCTTCTGGTTTCCTCGATCGACTATAACGAATATGTCGGCCGTATCGGTGTCGGGCGTGTGGAACGCGGCGTCATCCGCAAAAACCAAGAGGTTACCATCTGCGATTATCACGACAAAACCGTGTCCCGCAAAAGCAAGATCACCGCTCTGTATGTCTTTGAAGACCTGAACAAAGTACCCGTGGATGAAGCCGGAGCCGGCGATATCGTGTGCCTGAGCGGCATTGAAGATATCAACATCGGCAACACCGTCTGCGCCCCCACCGCCATTGAACCGATCGACTTTGTCAAGATCTCTGAACCGACAGTTGAGATGACCTTCTCGGTCAACAACTCCCCCTTTGCCGGCAAGGAAGGTAAATTCCTCACCTCCCGCCACATCCGTGAGCGCCTGTATCGGGAACTGTTGCGCGACGTTGCCTTGCGTGTTAAGGACGGTGAAACTTCCGAGTCCTTTGTTGTAATGGGTCGAGGCGAACTTCACCTGTCCATTCTGATTGAAAATATGCGCCGTGAGGGGTACGAATTTCAGGTCAGCACCCCCCGCGTCCTGTTTAAGGAGATCGAGGGCAAGAAGTGCGAGCCGTTCGAGCACATTATCCTCGACGTGCCCGACCAGTATGTCGGTGCCGTTATCGAGAAACTGGGTAAGCGCAAGGGCGAAATGACGGCCATGGCGCCCAACAACGGCCGCACCCGTGTCGAGTTCAACATCCCCTCCCGCGGTTTGTTCGGTTACCGCAGTGAGTTCATGACCGATACCCACGGCGAAGGCATCATGAACACCATTTTTGATAAGTACGCCCCCTATACGGGCGAGATCAACCGCAGAGCCAACGGCTCGCTGATTGCCTTTGAAACGGGCGAAGCGGTCACCTACGGTCTGTTCAATGCTCAGGAGCGCGGTACCCTGTATATCACCCCCGGCACCCCTGTCTATGCCGGCATGGTCGTGGGTTATTCCTCTAAGGCGGAAGACATCACCGTGAATGTATGCAAGAAAAAGCACGTCACCAATATGCGTGCTTCGGGCTCGGACGAGGCACTTCGTCTGGTCTCGCCCAAAATCATGAGTTTGGAAGAATCACTCGAATCCCTCAATGAGGACGAGATGCTGGAAGTGACGCCCAAGTCCTTGCGTATCCGTAAGCAGGTACTTGACCATGCCCAGCGCATGAGAAACATCATGAAATCCCGCTAATAAAAAATCCGCTAAGCGTTATGCTTAGCGGATTTTGTTATTTGGTAAAGAGGGCTTTGATACGCTCGATCAGGTCGGGCGCCATGTCGATCAGTTTATCGACCGAGGTGGGATTATTGGAGATCTGGAGCATACGGACATCGTCGCCCTTGATCACAATAAAGCCAACCGGATTGATGGTGATCCCGGCCCCGCTGCCGCCGGCAAACGGTTCCTTGGGCTTTTCCTGCTTGGTGTTAAGGTCGCTCCCGCCCGATACAAAACCGAAGGACACTTTGGAGATCGGGATAATGGTAGCGCCGTCCGGCGTTGATATCGGATCCCCGACAATGGTATTGACATCTACCATTTCTTTTATTTTCTGCATCGTCGAATCCATGATTCCCTGAATCGGATGTTCACTCATTCTATTCACTGTCCTTTCGTTATTTCTTACTGTAGGATATCCCTTTATTTATAATATATACTATTTTTCTTCGGATTGCAAGGGTAATTCTTGTTGTTGTAAGGTTTCGCCCGCCGCTTCTTCCAAGGGCGCCAGTTCAGGCAGATCGGAAAGAGAGGTAATGTTAAACACCCGCAGGAAGTTTACCGTCGTACCGTATAACAACGGACGCCCCGGCGCATCCATACGTCCCTTCTCTTCAATCAGTTCCTTTTCCACCAAGGAATGGATGACCGCCGAACAATCGACTCCGCGCACCTGCTCCACATACGCACGGGTAACCGGTTGGTTATAGGCCACGACCGAAAGCACTTCCATCGCCGCCGGCGACAAGGACGGATTGCGGCGATTGTCCAGTAGGGTCTTAACATACTGGGCATTGACACCCGCCGTCATCATCTGAAATTTATCGTCATATCTTACAATTTCCAAGCCTCTTCCCTGCGCGGCATATTCCTGCGCCAGTTCCAACAGCGCCATACGCACCGTTTTAGACTCCTCTCCCACGATCTCCGCCAACTGGTTCACGCTGATGGGATTGCCCGAGGCAAAAAGCAAACTTTCCAAAACGGAAGAAAGATTATCGTTCATCTTCGTTTCTGTCCTTTCGCAATGTAATGCGGGCGGCATCGCCCTCACCGTCTACCCGTATACGCATCTTGCTGATCATTTCCAGCACCGCCAAAAAGGTCGCCACCACATCCGAGCGGCTGCCCGAGCCCTTAAAGGCGTCGCTGAGCGTCATCTCTTCGCCCTTGATCAAGCGACGTAAGATGGACACCACGCGGGTGGAAATGGAGGTATACACGGTATTGACGATCCCCTTGAAATTGGAGATAGGCGGCGGCATACGGCGTTTGACCGTCTGCACCGCATTGGCATAGGCCTCAGCCAACTCTTCTACGGTATGACTGCCCTCGTACGGACCGTCGGGCGTGGATTTATACACCATCGGCTCCCGCACGGCACGCACCCCGCTGCTTTTGAACAGTTCGGTCATCTTCCCTGCCGCTTCTTTGTAGCGCTTGTACTCCAACAGCATACGGACCAGCTTGTCCCGCGGATCCTCTTCCTCTTCTTCGTGGCGAGGCAGAAGCGTTTGCGACTTGATATACATCAGATAGGCGGCCATCACCAGAAATTCGCTGGCCTGTTCCATATCCAACTGCTCGATCCCGTCAATACTCTCCAGATATTGATCCAGCACCACCGCAATGGGAATATCATAAATATTGATCTTGTTTTTGGATATCAGCTTAAGCAGAAGATCGAGCGGACCCTCGAACACTTCCAGCTTAAAAGATAGCTTATCCATGGATATCCCCTTTCTTACAGTAATGAAGCTATACCCTGATAGAGTAGATCGCCCAAGGCAACAAAGGTATATTCAATACCCAGCATCATCCCGTTGGCTAAAAATTGAATGACAGGATTGAGAATGTTGAGCAGCATCAACACCACCAAAACAATAAAGAACACCCGTTCATAACGGAGCATCTTATAATAGATCTTGTTGGGTAACAATAACGCCAAAATACGCGATCCGTCCAGCGGCGTGATCGGCAGCAGGTTAAAGACGCACAGCACGCAATTTAACTGCACCGCAATCACCAATAGCTGATGGAAATACCCGCTATAAGGCAGGATGGGATACAACGCGCCCAGCAAAAAGCCCCAGATACAAGCCATGATCAGATTGCTCGTCGGTCCCGCCAGCGCGACTAACGCACTGCCGCGC
Source organism: Eubacteriales bacterium (assembly GCA_045594545.1). GTDB lineage: Bacteria > Bacillota > Clostridia > Oscillospirales > UMGS1783 > CAKSHC01. The sequence goes on from JAZNYQ010000013.1 coordinate 34,777, forward strand.
TTGGGATTCTTGAAATTGAGTACCGCCACCGGCACCGGCTTACCCCAGCCAAACCC
>JAZNYQ010000014.1:0-22420 GCA_045594545.1 Eubacteriales bacterium
CGATACCCTGTATACGGGTTCGACCGATAACGTGGAGCGACGATTGGCGATGCATCAAAGCGGCAAGGGCGCCAAATACACCCGCTCGCGCGGCCCGCTTACCCTTGTCTATCAAGAGGAATTGCCCGACAAAAGCGCCGCCCTCAAACGCGAAGCGGCGATCAAGAAATTAACACGCACACAAAAATTAAATCTGATAGCAGAAAATCCGCTCGAATGAGCGGATTTTATTATAAAAGCAGTTGACAGGGAAATATATTCATCGGTATAATAAAAACAAAGGAGGGGGGTCGTTATGAAACAAATTCGTAAGGTATTTTTCTTGTTGGTGTTGATCTTGCTGGTGGCGGTTGCGGCCTGTCATGTAAATCCAGAGCCGTCTTCTACGCCGGCACTGCCTTCGGAAGAAGAGACAGAGCCGGTGGTGGTGTTGCCTGATTGCTATGAAATAGGATATGAAGAATATCTAAAAACCGAAAAAGACTTCTGGGCCTACCGCAATTTTAAGGTGGAGGAGGAATTACCCGAACTTGATAAAACGCAATGGGTTGGGTTGGCCGGATCTACGTATGGTATATTAGCTTGTAACAAAGAAAGGACAGCCTTGTATCTTACCGATCGGTCAGGGGAATTTACCAAAATTGCCGATGTGGAAGATGATATAATAAAGGCATGGGGATCCGATCCCGTTTTTTATGTCGCCTTTTCACGTTCGGTCTGGCGAGGTACCTTTGACGGGCTTTGGGAAAAGATCTACGAGGTTCCGGTAGAGCAAACCTATTATACGGTAAGTAATATTTATCCAATTTCTACAACTGATGTGAGAATCGATTTGCTGGATCATCGGGTTGAGCAAATAAAGGACTGGTACGGGACGGGCGATGGCTATACCTACAAATGCGGCATATACAGTACGATTACCGATCGGATGTATGATATACCGGATGTCATTGAACCGAATCTTGCCCCTTATTTAACCGCCCGTTTTGGTGATATTCTAGATGCAGGCAATGATCCCTATACGCTATGCTGTCTGGATGTATCAATCTATAAAAAATATTATATTGGAATGGGAATCCCATTGGACGATGTTTATTGAGGAGTATGCGAAAAATCCGCTCGAATGAGCGGATTTTTCATATCGTTTGGTCGTGTTTATGGAGGACTTCGATGACGGCGTGGCGCAGGGCGCGGTGATGGGGGGCAGTCAGTCCTGGATCGGTGGATAGTATCTGGGCGGCGGCATCGCGGGCGGCCACCAAGGTGTCCATATCGTCCATGAGGTCGGCGATGCGGAAGCGCACCAAGCCGCTTTGTCTGGTGCCGAAAAACTCGCCCGGTCCGCGCAGTTTCAGGTCCTGACGGCTGATCTCAAAGCCGTCGTTGGTTTGGGTCATGATCTTAAGTCTGTCGCTGTCCGAATCGGACACTAAAATACAGGTACTCTGCTCGCTGCCGCGACCGATTCGACCGCGCAACTGATGCAGTTGGGACAGTCCGAATCGCTCGGCGTTTTCAATGACCATCACGGTGGCGTTGGGGACATTGACGCCGACCTCGACCACAGTGGTGGATACCAGCACGTCCAATTCCCCCCGATAGAAGGCCTGCATGACGGCCTCTTTTTTCTTAGCACCCATTTTTCCGTAAACATAATCGACGCGCAACCCTTTCAGATAGCCGCTGCGCAACTGTTCGCACAGTTCCCTTACGCTGACCAGCTCGCTCTGCTCGTCCTCTTCGGCACGGGCACAGATGACGTAGGCCTGCCGTCCGTGTTGCACCTCTTTTTTTACAAAGGTGTAGAGGCGTTGCCGCATATTTTCGCCGACGGCAAAGGTCCGGATGGGTTTGCGCCCCAAGGGCAGTTCGTCAATTTGCGATACGTCCAGATCGGCATACAGGATCATGGCCAAGGTGCGGGGGATGGGGGTAGCCGACATGACGATGACATGAGGGCGTTCTCCCTTTTGGGTAAGGGCTTCCCGTTGGGCGACACCGAAGCGGTGTTGTTCGTCGGCCACTACCAATCCGAGGTTTGAAAACTGTACCCGATCGGTAATCAGGGCATGGGTACCGATCAGCAGATCAATCTCGCCCTGTTCCAAAGCGGCAAGCAGGGGCTTTCTCTCTCTTTGAGGGGTAGAACCGGTCAACAGCGCGCATCGCACGCCAAGGGGCTGTAATAGCCTTGAGAGGGTTTCGAAATGTTGGGTAGCCAACACCTCGGTAGGGGCCATGAGTGCGGTTTGATAGCCGTTTTTGACGACATAATAGATAAGGGCGGCGGCGACAGCCGTTTTGCCGCTGCCGACATCGCCTTGGATGAGGCGGTTTTGGGTATAACCCGTAGTATAATCCTGCAAGGCTTCGGTGATGACCCGTTTCTGAGCAAGGGTGAGGGGGAAGCCGAGAGCCTGATAGAAAGGACTCATGTCCACATCTTGCAACGCCACCGTAGTACGGTTTTTTTCCCGTTGTTTGAGTCCGGCCATAGCCAAGGAAAAAATGAGCAATTCTTCAAAGCCCAGCCGTTTTCGGGCCTGTTCAAGGGCTTCAAAGGAGGCAGGGCGGTGAATATTCTGCAGGGCATAGGCGCGGGAGCAGAGTCCGTAGGTGCGGCGCAGGTCGGCATCGATCACCTCACCGGCATCGCTCACACCTTCAAGGGCATGGCGCATGGCGGTACGGATGGCCGATTGGGGCAGTCCCGCGGTGGTAGGATAGATGGGCAGGATGCAGGGGATGGGCGCCTGATAGTGGGGGTTGACCATCTCGGGGCGCATATGTCCCGTCATTTTGCCGTAAAACAGGTATGTTTCGCCCATTTTGAGGGATTGGGCGGCGAAGCGGCGGTTGAAGAAGACCACGTCAAACTGTCCCGTTTTATCTGTCACAGTGGCCTTATAGACCTCCATGCCGGGGCGAATCTTGACGCCGCGGGCGGGGGTGATCACGGTGGCGATCACGGCCGCCGTTTCATGAAAAAAGACCTCGCAGACGCACTTGGGCGCCGTGAGGTCCAGATAGCGGCGGGGAAAGAAATGGAGCAGATCGTAGACGGACGAAAGGCCGAGCTTGGCAAAGAGCTCGGCGCGTTTCGGCCCTACGGATTTTACATAACACAGATCGTCCTGCAGATGCATCAGGCTTTGTGCCACTTGACGCCCTGCGGCGTATCTTCCAGTACGATGCCGCGGGCTTTCAGATCGTCACGAATGCGGTCGGCCGTGGCAAAGTCACGGTTCTTGCGGGCGTTCTGGCGTTCCTCGATCAGTGCTTCGATCTCGGCATCGAGGGTCACTTCCTCGACCTTGACATTAAGCGGCTGATCCAGATCCAGCGCCAGTACCTGATCGCAATCGAGGATCAAGTCGTAGATCTTCTGGTTCTTGGCTTCATACCGAGCCATATTCCAAACCACACCCAGGGCCTTGGGAATATTCAGGTCGTCAAAAATGGCATCGTTAAATTCTTTACGGAAATTCTCAATTACCTCATCGGACACCGCATCGGTTGCCCCTTTGTGGCGGGCGGTGGTGTTCTTAAGATTTTCGAGGGATTTTTGCGCCGATTTCATGCCGTCCCAGGTAAAGTTGAGTTTGGAGCGGTAGTGGGCGTTGAGGCAGAAATAGCGGAAGGAGAGGGGGTCGTAGCCTTCGTCAATGAGTTGGTCAATGGTATAGGTGTTGCGCAGGGACTTGCTCATTTTACCGCCGTTGACCAGCATAAACTCGCTGTGCATCCACGTGTCGGCGGCGGGGTGACCGAGCAGACCTTCGGACTGAGCGATCTCATTTTCATGATGGATGGGAATATGATCGACACCGCCGGTGTGAATATCAAACTTCTCGCCCAGATATCTTAACCCCATGGCCGAGCACTCGATGTGCCAGCCGGGGAAACCCATACCCCACGGCGAGGGCCACTGCATGATGTGGTTGGGCTCCGCTTTTTTCCACAAAGCAAAGTCGGCGGGATGACGCTTCTCGTCGTTGACCTCCACGCGGGCGCCGGCTTGCTGTTCTTCTAAGTTGAGGCGGGAGAGTTTGCCGTAGCCGGGGAAGGCGCCGATGTCGTAATAAATGGCGTCGCTGGTCTCATACCCGTAGCCCTTGTCGATCAGCCCCTGCACAAAGTCGATCATCTGGGGAATATTATCGGTGGCGCGGGGAATGAATTCGGGCTTGGAAATGTTCAGGCGATCCAAGTCTTTCATAAAGATCTCGGTGTAGAAAGCGGCGATCTCCATCGGGTCTTTCTTCTGCTCGCGGGAGGCCTTGGCCATCTTATCCTCGCCCTCGTCGGCATCGCTGGTGAGATGGCCGACGTCGGTAATGTTCATGCAATGCTTGAGGTTGTAGCCGGCGCGCTTTAAGGTGCGGCGCAACTGATCCATAAAGACATAGGTGCGCAGGTTGCCGATATGGGCAAAGTTGTATACGGTCGGGCCGCAGGAATAGATGGAAACCTCGCCATCAACGAGAGTTTTCAGTTCTTCCTTTTTGCGGGACATGGTGTTGTAAACGATCATTGTTCTTTCTCCTGTTCGAGTTGATAGATGCGGTGTTCCAGACGGCAGAGCTGCTGGACGACCGGATCGGGTACGTGAATCTGGTCGGTCTTGGCATCGACGCGCTTGCCATCCATTTTGACGATCTTAGCCGGGATGCCGACGGCAGTGGAATTGGGCGGGATGGCGGTGAGCACCACCGAATTGGCGGCAATCTTGGCGTTATCGCCCACGGTAAAGGGGCCGAGCACCTTAGCGCCCGCGCCGACCATAACGTTTTTGCCCAAGGTCGGGTGTCGCTTGCCCTTATCTTTTCCCGTGCCGCCCAAGGTTACCCCCTGATAGAGCACGCAACCCTCGCCGACGACGGCCGTTTCTCCGATAACTACGCCCATACCGTGGTCGATAAACACACCGTGTGCGATCTGTGCGCCGGGATGGATCTCGATGCCGGTGCGGCGGCGGGCGTGCTGAGAAGCCCAACGGGCGATGAAGTAGCGGTTATGCTTCCACATCCAGTGGGCAAACCGATACCATTGTAAGGCGTGCAGGCCGGAATACAGAAAGAAGATCTCGGCACTGCTTCGTGCCGCCGGGTCATTGGCTTTGACGGCGGCAATATCTTTTTTAAGGTTTTGAAACATACGAGCACTCCAAATAAAAAACCTCCGTAGCCTTACGACTACGGAGGCGAAAATTTCGCGGTTCCACTCCGATTTATTACTCTTCATTCACCGATAACGGGGTGAGCCGGTCGGCATTACCCGACAGATACGGCGGCCGCACAACGCCACACTTACCGAAGATGCTTTCAGCCTATGGACATCTTCTCTCTGATGCAAGGAGGGGGCGTATTTTGCCACTACTATTAGTATAACAAATCGTTTGCCGTTTGTAAAGTTTAAGATTTCGCCGAACGAAAATAATTTTTAATATACAGGATGCCCGAGAGCACCGTCATGACCGTGGCGATCAATAACAGAATCTGAGCGATCCATACAAAGTTGGTTGCGGTAAAGAAGAAATACCCGCCGATAGCCACCATCTGCAACACCGTTTTCACTTTGCCCGCCCAGTCGGCGGCAATGACGACGCCGTTCTTGGCGGCCATCATACGCAGGGAGGCAATGGTAAATTCCCGAAGCAGGGTCACGGCCAAATTGATCAGCAGAATGGGACGGCCTCCATCGGCATCGATATACAGAAAACCGATGACGGCAAAGGCGGTGAGGATCTTGTCGGCGATCGGGTCGATAAACTTGCCGAAATCGCTGACCAGATTTTTGCGGCGGGCGATCTGCCCGTCAAGAGTATCGGTCACGGCGGCGATCAAAAACAGCAGTCCCGGTCCGAAAATAAAGGCTATTTTCTGGGATGAAGGGTCAACGGTGACGATCAGTACCAGTACGGCGATCGACAGGATGGCACGAACGACCGATAAAATATTGGGAACATTTTTCATTCTTCAATCTCTCCGATTAAGTCATAATCCAAGGCGGCGGTAATACGGACGGGCAGAATGTCGCCCGCGTCGGCATGATGCGCATGGAAGAAGACCTTGCCGTCGATATCGGGGGCATCCCCGTAACTGCGACCGACGAAACATTCGCTCTCTTCATCGTATTCCTCGACCAGCACATCCAGTACCGTTCCCACCTTTTTTTCTAAGTTTTCGGCCGAAATGGCGGCTTGTAACTGCATGATAATATCCAATCGGCGCGCCTTTTCGTCCTCGTCGATCTGGTTTTCCATCTCGGCGGCGGGCGTGCCCTCCTCAGGGGAGTAGGCGAAGACGCCCAGTTTATCAAACCGCGCGGCCTTGACAAAGCGGCACAGCGTTTCAAACTGTTCTTCCGTTTCACCGGGGAAGCCGACGATCAGGGTGGTGCGAAGCACTACATCGGGCAGGACGGTGCGGATCTTCTCAATCAGCCCCATGAGTGAATCGTAGTTGCCGGGGCGGTGCATGGCGCGCAGGACGCCGCCGTCGGCGTGCTGAATGGGAATATCCAGATACCGCAGTATTTTATCATGCTTTTTCATGGTTTGCAAGAGGGCATCGTCGATCTTATCGGGATAGCAATAGAGCATACGGATCCAGTGGAGCCCCTCGATCTGGCACAGTTTTTCCAAAAATTCGGGCAGTTCCCGCCGACCCCGATCAACGCCGTAAGCGGTGGTGTCCTGCGCTACCACGATCAGTTCCTTAACACCGTTTTCCGCCAAGGAGCGAGCCTGTTCCAACAACGGCTCCTGTTCGATGGAGCGCAAAGGGCCGCGGATCAGGGGGATGGCGCAATAGGTACAGCGGTTGTTGCATCCCTCGGCAATCTTAAGATAGGCGGTATAGGGCGGGGTGGATTGCAGGCGAGGCCCGAAATAGGGGGGATCGTTTTCCCCGTCAAAGGCGCAACAGGGTTTGCCGTTCAAGGCGGCTTTAAGGGCATCGACGATATGACGTTCGCTGGTGGTACCCAAAAAGGCATCGACTTCGGGGAAGGCTTCGGCGATCTCGTCCCGATAGCGCTGGGACATACATCCGGTTACCGCGATGGCGCGAATCGTTCCCGCTTCTTTCAGGGCGATGGCGGCCAAGATCTGGTCGATCGCTTCTTTTTTGGCCGATTCGATAAAACCGCAGGTGTTGATGATGACGGCCTGTGCCTGTTCGGGCTCGGATACAATGGAGAACCCTGCCTGCGCCAGCGCGCCCAGCATGGTTTCGCTATCGACTAAATTTTTGGGACAGCCAAGAGAAATTAAGCAAATATCAGTCATCCGAGTCCTCCAACTCCAGTTCGGTATAGTGGGAAAGGGCGGCGCGGATATCGGAATAGAGAAATCCTTTCCGCATCAGTTTTTGAATGATTTTGGAACATTCCTTGCGATCGGTCAGTTTTTCGGGCGGCTCCTTTTGCAAATAAGAAACAAGGACGGCCGTATTGTCGGGTTCATAGTCCTCCAGTGCCGCATCGACATCCTCCCGCCGAAAGCCTTTCTTGAGCAGGGCTTGCCGCACACGCATCACGCCGTAGCCTTTGGTTTCGAAATAGTGTCTGAGATAGCGGGGCAACAGCCGCTGATCATCGACAAAACCTTTCTCCACGCAATAGGCGACCGCCGCTGCGGCATAGGTCGGGTCGATCTGACGGGAGACCAGTTTGTCATACAGCGCCTGCTCCGAACAGTCGCCCGCAGACAGAATATTCAGCGCCCGATTGCGGGCGTAAAGGGTTTGCTGGGCATCAGTCAGAGAAGAAAGGGCAGCGGGATCCAAGTCGCTGCCCTTTTGAATCTTATATTCATACAGGAGATCGGGATAGACCGACAGGGCAAATTCTCCGTCTAAAAACAGATAGGTCAGCCCGTGTTTGCCGATTTTCAGGTCGGTAACGGTCATTATTCAAAATCGTCGGCCGAGATGACCACACTGGGTGCTTTGTTGGCCGCGGGGGCGGGAGCGGCTACGGGCGGGGCTTCCAGCGTGGGAGCGTTCTTGCCTTTAAAGGCGCCCTGCTTTTCCCGTTCGGCTTCCACGGCCGCCATGATCTTGGCCGAGATCTCGTCAGCCAGTTTATGATCGCCGGCCAGTACCAATTTCACGTTATCGCGACCCTGCCCCAAACGGTCACCGTTATAGGAGAACCAAGAGCCGGATTTATCAATGATATCATATTTTACGCCCAGATCGACGATCTCGCCCTCACGGGAAATACCCGTGCCGAACATGATGTCAAATTCGGCCTCGCGGAAGGGAGGAGCTACCTTGTTTTTCACGACCTTGACACGGACATGGTTGCCCACGACCTGCCCCTGCGATTTGAGGGATTCGGTACGGCGTACATCCATACGGATGGTGGCGAAGAATTTGAGCGCTCGGCCGCCGGTGGTGACTTCGGGCGAGCCATACATGACGCCTACCTTTTCGCGCAACTGGTTAATAAAGATGGCAATACAGCCGGCACGGGATACGACACCCGACAGTTTGCGAAGCGCCTGCGACATCAGACGAGCGTGAAGACCTACATGAGAGTCGCCCATTTCGCCCTCGATCTCGGCTTTGGGCACCAGTGCCGCTACCGAGTCCACAACCAGAATGTCAATGGCGCCGCTACGCACCAGTTCATCGGCAATTTCAAGAGCCTGTTCGCCGTCATCGGGCTGAGCGACCAGCAGTTCATCCACATCCACGCCAAGGTTCTGGGCGTAGGCGGGATCCAGCGCGTGTTCGGCGTCGATAAAGGCGGCGGTACCGCCCGCCTTTTGCACTTGTGCTACGGCGTGCAGTGCCACGGTAGTTTTACCCGAAGATTCGGGGCCGTATACTTCAATGATACGCCCCTTGGGATAGCCGCCGCAACCCAGAGCCAGATCCAGCGAAAGGGAGCCGGTGGGCACGTGCGCAATATTGAGCGTACTCTGCGAGCCCAATTTCATGATCGAGCCCTTGCCGAATTTCTTTTCTATGGTGGACATTGCCGTTTCTAATGCTTTATTTTTGTTATCCATATTATTGGTACTCCGTTCCTTCATTCTGAGGATATTATACTATATTTACCCTTTGATTACAATAGAAAAATGCCGCAAAAAGCGGCATTATCCTAAAAATTCATATGACAATTTATGTAGTCATATCGGCTTCATGATTTGAGTTTATTGTTTTTTCATAAATTGCTTGACGGCCGCCACGTATTCGTCTTGATGCGGCTTATGGATCGGGTAGAACTCGATACGGAATCGAGCCATCGGATCATAGGCTTCGGGGTTGGTCTGTGCTTGATCGTGTCGCTCGCCCATGGCGGCTATGCGCTGCTCGTGAGTCATGTCGGCATAGGTGGGAATGTTCAAAAACTCGGCAGTGATAATGTGACGGAGTTTTTGGGTGGTGTCGTACCATTCCTGCAGGTCGGTCGGAATCTCTGCCCACTCATCCAAGGTAATTCCCTGAAAGGAAAGGAAGGTTTTGGCCATAAGAAAGTGTCCCGCTTCGTTGGGATGGACTCGATCAGGATTATACAGAGATTGGGTCTGCATGGCCTCCACGGCGGCGGCATGATAGTCGCACAGGGGCAGGGCATAGTTTTTTGCAAACTGCCGCACTCGGTCGGCATAGGATAGAAACAGTGCCGCCCCGCCGGACAGCGGTGATACCTTTGAAGGTATATATTCGGCGTAAGGCATTGGCGTGCAAAGGATCAGTTCGATATGCCGATCACGGGTGATTCGATAAAACCGTTCGAGATTGTCACCAAAGTCCTGATAGGCGGTATGTAAAAGGTCGTAATATTTGGGGGAAGGGAGTTTGTCCAACGCCCAGCGGCGAGTATCGTTAGCCCCGATCATGAGTACAATATGAGTCGGTTGGTAAATGGCAATATCCTCGTCGAAAACACGAATGGTGTTGCCTAGATTACCGCCGGAAATGCCACAGTTATAGAACTCAACTGAGCTGTCAGGGAAATTCTTGCGGTATTGGGCTACGATATAAGTAAGATATGTTCCGATGTGGGTAATGCTGTCGCCCACAAAGCAGATACGGGCCTTGTCAGGAAAACGAGACATGCAATTTCTCTCCTTATGGGGTGATATGTTCATTAGAGGATATAGGGGATGTGTGATCCGTCCTTGGTGACGCGGATGCGGGTGGCGGCGAGAGACATCATGGGCTTGTCCCGATCGGAGTCGGAATAGGCGATGGAATTTTCGTAGTCGATCTTCAAGTCATGCTCGGCGCAATAGGCTTCGATGCGGCGTACCTTTTCGGCGCCGGCGCAGTTGTTGCCGGCGGGCAGAGGGGAGTAGCGACCGTTTCTCTTGATTTTCAAAGGCGAGGCCAGCAGACCGTCGCACAGACCACGGGTCAGAAAGGGGCGTATGTAGGCCTCGGGTGAGGCCGAAACGAGCAGGACGTGATAGCCGTCCTTCTTGGCTTGCAGGAGAGCTTCCCAACTGCGGGGAATCCGACGTTTCATCAGTTTTTTATCGAAAAATTCCTGTAATTGTGTTTCATTCATGGCGGGAATGGGGGCGTAAAACATGGCCTTGAACCATTCAATGGGTAGAAGTTTGATGGCCATAAGCGGGGCGGCCAATGTCATGAGGGGAACCCACAGGGCGCACCACGGCCGCCGTTTCAGTCCGAAGCGGTAGAAGGCGAACAGGCTGTCGCCTCGGAGTAATGTTTTATCGACATCAAAAAATGCGAATTTTGTTTTCATCGTCCAAGCCTCTCTTGCTTATCGTAATACCAGTATACCGAAAAAAAGAGAAAGTTTCAACGCTTTTTTGCTATAGCCACAAAATAGGTAATGATGGGGAAGATGAGGACAAAGGGTGCCATAAGAAACGGATAAAGATTCATCAGGTCGAACATTTCTTCGGTAGTGGAGAAAAGCATCAGGCTCAGCCCCAGCGTTAGGGCGGCTACAGGGGCAGCCAAGGTGCGGGGATGCCGCTGTTGCAAAGCACGGGCGGCGGCTCGGCAGGAGAAGATGACACAGGCCATGCCTTTGACCAGCATAGCCAGTACAAAATGAATGGAAAGCAAGACCTCTATGCGCTGAAAGAACGAGGTAATGTCAAGCACCGATAGGGCCATGTAATAAGGGTAATTGAGTTTTTCCATGCTCGGCCCGCCCAGCACCCCCGCCGTGCCGAGATAGGCAAGGGTAATAATAAGCCCTGAAAGCCCCAGACCCCAGAGCAGGGGCTTGGCTATCTTTGATGTTTTGGAACGAAAGATAAAGGGAAGAACCAACACCACCTGACAAAAAGGAAAGAGCAAAAGGGAGGTGCCGGCCAGCGCAAAATCACCGAAAGAACGGTCAAAAAGAGGAGCAATGGCAGAGGGGTCAAACTTGACCAGACACAACAGCAGACTTAACAGCAAAATCACGGCAGCGGCGGGGAAGAGCAGGCGGGACAGCCGCGCCGAAGCGCCCAAGCGTACCCGAGCCCCCAGATAGACAGCAATTAAAAAAAAGAGAGAAAAGGCGGCAGCTACCTGCTGGTTTTCGCCGGTAAAGGAAATAAAACGGGTCAGATATCCCGTCAACATAGCGCCGGTAAAGAGGGCAAATAACGCATAAATGCCGCAAATGACACGCCCGAAGGTATTGCCGTAAAGATAAATCACCAACTGCCCCAGACTTTTATCGGGATACAGGCGCCGCACCCGAATGAGGGTCAAATACAAAGGCAACGCCAGTACCGCCCCGATGGGAACGGCCAAAAAGGACGAAGTGCCCACCGAATCGCTCATACCCAACATGAGAGTAGTGGCGGTAGTGGTTAAAAAAATTAAGGTAAACAGAGATAAATTGGAGATTTTTTCTTTCATGAAAACAACCTCGCTAATGAAAAGTCTTGTACAAACCATACCGACAGTCCCGCCAGTACGGCCGCAGCCGCAAAGATGGAGAAATATAAAACGGGGTTTGTCCGTCCTCGCACCGTGCGCCAATCCAGCGCCGCCAGTACGGCAAAAATGGCTACATAAATCAATTTATACATTATTGTGCCTGCCCATAATCGTAAATGTGAATATCGGGATGGAAATCAACGGCAATATCGGCGACCGCCCGACGGGAAAAATTATGAGGCTCTGCCCGATAAACGGCGTTGTTCAGCCCTAAAAAATCGCAATCCATCGTGCGGGACACCGTCAACAGATCTTGCGCCTGCTCGGTCAGATTTTGCGCCAAGGCCTGTACCGGATTCTCTCCCTCGGGCAGATACCCTTGATCGAGCACGCCTTGGATGCGAAACCGAAAAACCACCCGCCCGTCTTGATAAGAAATATCGCTGCCGGTACGCACCGTTCGCATGGTTACATCCCCGACAGAGAGCAGGGCTGAATCGACCGAGCGGGTGAGCAAGGAATAAATCTGCGTCTGGTTAAAGGAGAGGGAATCGGTATAACGATCCTCTTTTATTACGGCACTGCCGATGAGTACCGGCCGGTCCTCCTCTACCATCATCAGCGGAAGCAGAGCGCATTGGCTCGAATCGTGCAGACGGTTATAGAGTTGATAGACGGGCAGGGCTATGCCGATGCCTCGGTCGGCGTTGTTGTCAAGCATACTGCGCAGGCCGAAAGCCGTGACCTTAAAAGGGTCAAGTTTGGCGGATAACAGATCTTTGGCCGATCCGGTACTCACGATCAGCGGTACCGAGATGCGCACGGCTTGGGAGGACATGATCCAGGTCACGGCGGTGTCGATCCCTTGGCGGCACAGGTCGCGCGAAAGAACGATGACCGACGCGTGATCCCAATACAGAGGCTTACCCATGTGTCGCTCCAGCGCCTTTTGCGCCTCGGCAATGTCTGAGCCTGCGGCCGTAAACCGGATCGATTCTCCGCTGCTCTCGGCACTGCCGGAGGACACGTCGGCCACCTCTACCGTCAATTCCAATCCCTCATCGGCCGAATCAAGCGCCGCGCCTGCCACAATGGCATAATTTTCGATTTCGGATGAGCATCCGACCAGACCGAGCAACAGCCCAAGGCATACCAGTACGGCTTTAATCCTCGTCATAGTCACGCCCTCCGGTTAAGGAATGTTGACGCAGTTTAGACCATGGGAACCGCACCAGTGTGTCCCTCGCCGCCCCCTTTTTGTCAGGGAACAGATAGTCCGAAAAGGGAAGCCCGAAAGAATCGGTGGTGCATAGCCATAGGGTAATGCCGCAGATGCCGAAAATAACGGCATAGATCCCGCCTACGGCAGCGGCCACAAGCAACCCGTATCGGAAAAAGACCGAGACCGATTTGAGTTGCGGATTGATCAGCCCCGCAATGCCGGTCAGTGCCGTCACGATCACCAAGGGCGCGGACACCAGCCGTGCCGACACGCTGGCCTCGCCCAGAATCAGCGCCCCCACAATGGAGAGCGATTGCCCGAGTGTGGGGGACATACGGTAAGAGGCGTCCCGAAGCACGTCAAAGGCCACGAGCAGTAACAGCGTTTCCAACAACAGCGGGAAAGGTACGCCCGACCGCGCCGTGGCAATGGAAATGAGTAATTGGGTGGGCATGATCTCTTGATGGTAGAGCACCAACGCCACATACAATGCCGGCACGCTGACCGAAAGATAAAAGCAAAAAAAGCGCAGCACACGGGCAAAAGAGGCCACTAAATAGTTCTGGTAATAGTCGTCGGGACTGTGGAAATATTCCACAAAGAAAAAGGGCACCGTCAGCATCATGGGACTGCCGTCGAGCAATAAGCCCACCCGCCCTTCGGCCAACTTGGATGCGGCCGTGTCGGGACGCTCGGTCAAGGCGGCGGTGCGGAAAGGGGAAAAGGGGTTGTCCTTTAAGGACTCGGCCAGTACCGCCATATCGATGGCATCCCGATGCTGCAATTTTTGCAGGCGTTTTTCCAGTTCCAGTATCACACGGGCATCGGCCACCCCGTCGATGTAGCACAGACAGGCCATTTGCTTGGTCACATTTTCAAAGGTGATCATTTTCAGCCGCAGTTTGGGGGATTTGATCCGTCGGCGCAGCAGAGCAATGTTAAACATGATCGGCTCGATAAAGCCCTCTCTGGGCCCTGCCGACGCCTTTTCGTTGACAGGCTCGGTCACACTGCGGAATAAAAAACCCTTGGCGCCGATCACCGCTACCGCCGATTCTCCCTCGCACATGAGCAGGGCATCTCCCGAATTGAGGGCAAAGACCTGATCGTCCAAGGATACGCTTTCCCGCACCTCTCCCGCATTGAGATACTGTGCCAACAGCAGATGCAACGCCTTACCGGCCCATGACAGATCGGCTTTCAGACAGGGACGGATGATATTCTCGCTGACAAAATCGGTATGGATCATGCCGTCAAAATAGAGTACCGCGCAGGCCACCCCCTTAAAGGGCGCCGATACGGTAAAACGGCGGATGCGCAGGGTGGGATCGTTACCGATGGCCGTAGTAATTTGTTGGATATGTTCTTCCAAATTCATGGTGATTCACCTTCTTTTGCCTTAGTATGTACCCGAAATCAGGAAAAATACCACAAAAGAAAGGGTGGCCGATACGAGTGCCGACAGGGTGCGCCCCAATAAATAGGGGCGTATGGACAGGTGCGCTTGCTTGGCAAAGAGCAGGGTCTGGGCGGTGATGGACAGTCCGCCGAAGGTGGTCAACCCTGCACATAGGGCGGCGGTGAGCGGCGAGGGGGAGGATAAAAAGGCGATCCCGCCCGTCATTTCGATCAGCCCGAATAACAAAGCCGAAAGGTTGGCGTTAAGCATGGGGAAAAGCCCCGCCAGCACCGAACAGACAGAGGAAAAAAAGAGGATAAGCGAACAGATGGAAGCCAGCGTGCGCCCCGCATTTTTGATGGAAGAAAGAAGCGAGGGAAAGAGGGGTGGCATCTCGGTCATGGCGGAGAATCGGCCCGTTGTCGGCTGTCCTTGTAATGCCTTGCGGCAAAGGGTGCCGTTGACCAGCAAAGAGGATAAGAGGGAAATGCCCCAGATCAAGATGCCGAGAGCCGGCTTGCCGAACAGGCGCGCCCCGACAAAGGCGGCCAAAAAGGCGGGAGATGCTCCCGAACATAAAGACAGGGCATAGGCGGCCTGCCGCTCGGTCAGCGACTTTTCCTGCCGTGCGGCACAGATCTCCTTCGCACCGATGGGAAACCCGCAGACAGCCCCCAGAATCAGACAGGGCATAACGGTAGACGGCAGATGCAGTGGGTGGAGCAGCCGCCCGAATCGGCGGGTGAATCGTCCGAACAGGCGCAGGCAACGGATCAGTTCGGCAGTACACAGAAACAGAAACAACGCAGGCACCACCGATTGCAGACATAGCCGCAACCCCTCGCTCACCGCTGCAGAAAAGCGTTCCGGCATGAGCAACAGGGCAAAGACAAAAGCAGCGATGAGTAGGACGGTCATAAATTTTTTCAGCATTTCTTATCCTTCCTTTCTGCTAACAATCTATTCATGCGCATAGACTTTTAGAAAAGGAGGGATATGCGGTGAAAAGAAGAAAACTGTTTCCCGATCTGCCGTCTACCATCGTCGGGCAGGAGCCGCAAATCGAATTGCACGGCACCCATGACATGATCGTGGACGGGTGTTGCGGGGTGCTCATCTACGATGAGTGCTTGGTAAAATTGGCGCTGAAAAAGACGGTGCTCTCGGTCAGCGGTACCGAACTGACGTTAGAACACCTGACCCCCACCTGCGCCTCGGTGTCGGGGCAGATTCAAAGTATAACTTTCGGAGAATGATATGAAAGGGATTCGTTATGTGCGCGGCTGGGTTCGCTTGTCGGTAAGCGGGGACTTTGCCGAGCGTTTTTATAATATGCTCATCCAGCAAGGGCTCCAACCTTATGAGATGTGCCGTACCGAAGAGGGACGAATGGAACTGACCCTGCCGCGACGGCAGTTTCGCAAGATCCGCACCGCCCGCCGCATGGCAGGGGTACATATTACCGTCCTTGAGAAAGGGGGACTGCCTAAAACGGTATGGAAATACCGCAAACGGTGGGGGTTGGTCATCGGGGCGGTACTGGCGGCCGCCTTTGTCTTTCTGATGTCGGGCTTTGTGTGGAGCATCCGCTTTGAGGGCGAGGTACAGGATCGGGATGCGCTGCTGTCAGCCCTCAAGGATGAAGGATTGTTTGAGGGGTGTTGGCGGGGGAGTGTGGATGCCGATACGCTGGAGTCAAAGGTGTTAGGCAGTGATCTGGGACTTTCCTTTTTGTCGGTCGTCTTCAAGGGGAGCGTGGCGCAGGTGCAGGTCGTCTACGAAAAGCCCAAACCCGAAATGCTCTCCACCGACCCTTGTAATCTGGTGGCGGATTGTGACGGCGTGATCACCTACATGATGGTCAAAGAGGGTGTGCCTGTGGTGCAGGCGGGTGATGCGGTACAGGCAGGAGAATTGCTGGTGTCGGGGATTTTTGATTCGGAAACGGCAGGCATCCGCACCGTGCACGCGAGCGGGCATGTGTATGCCCGAACGTCCCAAACATTACGGGTGGAAATGCCCTATCAGACGGCAGAGTGCCGGCGTACCGGTCGAATACGGCGAAAATATACCCTTAAGATCTTTAATTTTTCAATAAATTTGTATTTTGGGGGTGGAATTCCGTATGCTATTTATGATAAGATAGAAACGGTAACCGATGCCCATATCGGGGAGTTTATTCTTCCCCTGTCGGTGATCACCCATGCCTATTACGAAAAAGAGGAGATCACGGTAACGGTATCGGCCGAGCAGGCACAGGCGGCCGCCGAGCAAATGCTGGAAATGCAGGAGTGGCGGGAGTTTTTCGGTTGTGAGTTTGTCTGCACCCGAAAGGAGATCACTCATCAGGACGGCAAGGCAGTCGCGGTGGGTGAATATGTACGGGAACGGGACATCGCCCGATCGGTGCCTATCGAATGAAAGGAAGTATGCGTTTTTGGAGCAAAGTATGTCGATCAGCGCCTCCCGTGCCGCCGATATCTTCGGGGCGGGGGATGCCAATATCCGAAAAATTGAAGAGAAATTCGGTGTCGTTGTCGTCAACCGCGGTGAGGAACTGAAGGTAACGGGCGAAGCGGCGGCTGTGGAAGCGGCCATGCAGGCCATCCGTGCGTTATCGGTGATGGCGGGCAAGGGCGATATTGAAGAACAGCAGGTCAACTATGTCACCGGTATGGTGGCCGATAAGGCCGACGGGTATCTGAAGTTTTTGGATAGCGACTGTATTTTTATCACCGCATCGGGCAAACCCGTTAAGGCTAAAACGCAGGGGCAGCAGGAATATGTTGATGCCATCAACGGCTCTACCGTAACCTTGGCCATCGGTCCCGCCGGTACGGGTAAGACCTATTTGGCCGTGGCACTGGCGGTGCGGGCGTTGCGCAATAAACAGGTGCAACGCATCATCATTACCCGTCCGGCCGTCGAAGCGGGGGAGAAGCTCGGTTTTTTACCGGGCGATCTGCAGGAGAAGGTCGATCCTTATCTGCGCCCGCTCAACGATGCGCTTATGGAAATGCTCGGCGGCGAGAACTACCGCCGCTATGTGGAAAAGGGTGCCATCGAGGTAGCCCCGCTGGCCTATATGCGCGGACGGACGTTGGACGACAGTTTTATTATTTTGGACGAGGCGCAAAACACCACGCCCGAACAGATGAAAATGTTTGTGACCCGTTTCGGGTTTAATTCCAAGGTGGTCATCACCGGCGACAGTACCCAGACCGACCTGCCCCATTCTACCCCCTCGGGCTTGACCGAGGCGGTCAAGGTCTTGTCGGGCATCGAGGGGATCGCCGTTCGGCACCTAAGCAGTAAAGACGTAGTGCGGCATCCACTGGTCCAGCAGATCATTGATGCCTACGAAAAATACGAGAAAGCGAAAGCGAGAAAAAACAAATGAAAGTAACCGTCGGATTTGTCAATGAGCAAAAAGATATGCCCATCGGGGCCAATGAAAAAAAGGTCATTCGGGAAGCCATCAACGAAACGCTGCTCTTAGAGGAGTTTGACCGTACCTGCGAGGTGTCGGTGGCGGTTGTGGATGAAAGTAAGATCCGTGAACTTAACGGACAGTTCCGCAATGTCGATGCCGTTACCGATGTCCTGTCCTTCCCCGACGGCACGACCGATCCGGATACCGGTGTGGTGTTGCTGGGCGATGTGGTGCTCTGTGCCCGTCGCGCCAAGGAACAGGCCGATACCTTCGGTCACGGCTTCGATCGGGAACTGGCTTATCTGACCTGCCACAGCATTTTGCATCTGCTGGGCTATGATCATGTGGATAGCGAACTGGACGAAAAGATCATGAGAAATAAACAGACCGAGGTCATGCACCGCATGGGGCTGGAGGTTAAAAGTGGAGATTAAATATTCGGGCTTTGTATCCATTGTCGGGCTTCCCAATGTCGGCAAATCTACCCTGCTCAATGCGCTGATGGGTGAAAAACTGGCCATCGTATCTCCCCGCTCCCAAACGACGCGCGGCAAGGTGGTCGGTATCCGCACCGAGGGCGACCGTCAGGTCGTTTTCATCGATACCCCCGGTGTGCACACGCCCCACAATGCTTTGGGACAAACCATGAACAAGACGGCCAATGAGGCCACCACCGATACCGATGTGGTCATCTTGGTGGTCAATGTCAAAAAAGGCGTCTCTCCGTTAGAAGAAAAAATTATTAAGGGGATCAAGGCCGCCAAGCAAAAGAGCATTTTGGTCATCAATAAGGTGGATCTGGTTAAGGACAAGCCCAAGATCATGGAAACCATCGCCGTATTTTCTGCCCTGCATGACTTTGATGCGGTGGTGCCCATGAGCGCCCGTAACAAAAAGGGGCTCGGCATTTTAGAGAAAGAATTGTGGAAGCTGATCCCCGAGGGCATTGCCTATTATCCCGAGGATATGACTACCGAAACGGGCGACGGCGAATATTGCGCCGAGATCATTCGCGAAAAGATCCTGCTCTCCCTGTCCGAGGAAGTGCCTCACGGCGTGGCGGTCGAGGTCTACCGCATGGGGCAGCGGGACAATGATGTGATCGATATCGATGTCAATATCATCTGCGAAAAAGAATCCCACAAAGCCATCATCATCGGCAAGGGCGGAGAGAAGATCAAAGCGATCGCCACCGCCGCACGCAAAGAGATCGAGGGCTATTTCGGCTATAAAGTCAATCTGCAGACCTGGGTCAAGGTGCGCGACGATTGGCGCAACGACCCGCGTGCTCTGCGCTCGCTCGGATTTGGGTTAGAATAATTTACCTAGGCTTTTTTTCGTTATTTTGCCGACACTATGGGTGAGGTGAATATCATGGAAAAAGACCTTTGGAAACAGTTTGAAAAAAGCGGTCGGGTGTCGGACTATCTGTCCTATAAACAGGCCGAGAAACAGAGATCGGAAAGCGGAAAAGATGCACATAAAAACTGATGCGATCGTGCTTCGCACCTACGACAACGGAAAAAACAGTAAATTGCTCCTGCTGCTCACCCGTGAGCATGGCCGATTGGCGGCGGTCGCCCGTGGCGCCGCCTCCCTCAAAAGTGCCTTGTGTGCGGCATCGGGGCAGTTTTGCTACGCCTCTTTCGTTCTCTTTCAGCAGGCCGACCGCTATGTGGTCGATTCGGCAGACATCAAAGAACTTTTTTTTGAACTGAGAAACGATGTCACCGCGCTTGCCTGTGCCCAGTATATGGCCGAAATTGCCGCCGCCGTGGCGCAGGAAGGGGAGGGGGACGAAGAATTGCTTCGCGTTCTGCTCAATAGCCTGTATGCCATGACCAAACTCAAATTATCCCCCGCCCTTTGCAAATGCGTCTTTGAACTGCGGGTGGCGGCGTGTGAGGGCTATATGCCCGATTTGGCCTGCGAAGATGCCGTGGGCGTGGATTTTGTGCAGGGTATGGCAGTGCCTGCTCTTGGCGAAACGGTCGTGCCGCTATCGCCAACGGCGCTTACTACCCTAAGTGAGATCTTCTTTCTGCCCATCGAGCGCATCTTCTCGTTTGCGGCCACGCCCGAAACACAGGCCGAACTGGCCGCCTTTGCCGAGCGGTATCTGCTCTCGCAAACCGACCTGCGTCCCAAAACCTTGGAATTTTTAAGAACACTTCTTTGAGGATACATATGACCGACGAAAAAAGTTTAAAACTACTCGAATTTGATAAGATCACCGAACATCTGGCCAACCATGCCGAAACCGACGGCGGGCGTGCCCGATGCCTGCAACTGCGCCCGACCGACGATCTCATTACGGCGCAGGAATGGCTCGACTATACCGAGGCCGCCCTGCACCTGTATAATCTCAAGGGCACCTTTACCATGACCCACCTGCCCGATTTGGCCGACCTGTTTCGTCGCATCCGCGTGTCGGGTCTGCTGAGCGCGCAGGAACTGTACAGTGTCGCCCGCGTGCTCGATGCCGCCCGCCGTCTGCGCGCCTACCGCGGCGAGGAAGCGACGGTGCTCGACGACTATTTTGAACGACTGCGCCCCGAAAAAGCGTTGGAAGACCGCATTCGCCGCTCCTTTAACGCCGAGGGCGAGGTACTGGACACCGCCTCGGACGAGTTGTACGCCATCCGCCGCAAAAAACAAAACGCCTCCGGCCGCGTGCGGGAAGCGCTCAATAAACTGATCCACTCCAATAAATATCAAAAAGTCCTGCAGGAGCCGGTCATTACCCAGCGCTCCGGCCGTTTTGTCGTGCCGGTCAAGGCCGAGCATAAGGGTGAGGTCAGCGGTCTGGTGCACGACGTGTCAGCCTCGGGACAAACGCTGTTTATCGAGCCTTCGGCCGTGGTTGAAGCCAATAACGAGATTCGCCTGTTAGAGGGCAAGGAACAGCACGAGATCGAGCGCATTTTGCAGGATCTCTCGGCGTTGGCCGCTTCCCAATATGACTTATTGGAAGAAGATTATGATATTCTAATGTTCTTCGATTTCCATTTTGCCAAGGCCAAATATGCCGTGGCCATCCGCGGTTCCAAACCGGCGCTCAATGACGATGGTGTGGTCGATCTGCGCCGCGCCCGCCATCCGCTCATCCCCGCCGATCGGGTGGTGGCGGTGGATATCGCCTTGGGCGACGAGTACGACACGCTGGTCATCACCGGTCCCAACACCGGCGGCAAAACGGTATCGCTTAAAACCTTGGGATTGCTCAGTTGCATGGCCTCGGCCGGATTGCTGATCCCCGTGGCGGATCATTCAAAAGCCTGTGTGTTCGACCGCATTTTCAGCGATGTCGGCGACGAACAGTCCATCGAGCAGTCGCTCTCGACCTTCAGCGGTCATATGACCAATGTCATTTCTATTATAAATGAGGTTACCTGGCGCTCTCTGTGCCTGTTTGATGAATTGTGCGCCGGTACCGACCCCGTCGAGGGCGCGGCGCTGTCGGTTGCCATTTTGGAGCATATCCGCAAAAAGGGCGCGCGGATTTTGTGCACCACCCACTATCCCGAACTCAAGGTGTATGCTTTGCAAACAGCAGGCGTCAAAAACGCCTCCTGCGAATTCGACGTGGCCACCTTGCGCCCTACTTATCGGCTGATTACCGGTATGCCCGGTCGGTCGAACGCCTTTGCTATTTCGGAAAAATTGGGGCTTTCCCCTGAAATTATCGAGTCGGCCGCCACCCATCTGACCGCCGACGACATCGCCTTTGAAGAGTTGCTGGCTCGGATCGACCGCGACCGTCAGCAGACCGAAAAGATGCGCGACGAGGCCGAAGCGGCTCTGCGTGAAGCCAAAGAAGCGAACGCCAAAGCCCAGACCAAGGCGCGGGAAATGGAAGAAAAGCTCAACCGCGACTATGAACAGGCGAGGGGCGAGGGCAAACGCGTCGTGTCTTCGGCACGTAGCCGTATCGACACGGTAATTGCCGAACTGGAAGACCTGATCAAGCAAAAAGAACGCGCCGATTTCAAGCAAAAGGTCGGCGAATTTAAGAATAAATCCCGCGCCGCACTCAAGGAACTGGACGACGAGATCGATCCCGTTCGCGAACAAAAAACCGAGTACGAACTGCCCCGTCCCTTGAAAATCGGGGACACCGTCGAGGTGGTCGGCGTGGCACGGGCAGCCAAGGTCGTGACCCTGCCCGATAAAAAGGGCAAACTGCGTGTCAGCACCGGCTCGATGAGTTTTGATGTTAAAGTGGAAACGGTACGGCTGATCAAACCGCCCAAGGAGAAGAAGCCTTATATGCCCACCATGTCCTCGGTAAAGAGCGAGCGGGGCGTGGGTAGCGAGATTCAGGTGCTGGGCATGACGGTGGCCGAAATGGAACCGGAAGTGACCCAGTTTATCGACCGTGCCGTGATGACCGGCATCCCCAGTGTCACCATCGTCCACGGCAAAGGCACGGGCGCGCTGCGCAGCGCCGTGTGGGACATCCTGCGCCTGCATCCCAACGTAGCCAATATGCG
>JAZNYQ010000015.1:0-1723 GCA_045594545.1 Eubacteriales bacterium
ATTGTTACCATTGCTACCCGCAATCTGTGCGAGAGCGCGAAGAACGGTGGCTGCGGCGAGTGCCAGACCTCTTGCCAGTCGGCCTGCAAGACTTCCTGCGGCATTGCCAATCAGGCTTGCGAGAAGAAAGACAACGAATAAAAAAGTGCCGCCGATTGGCGGCATTTTTGTTATATCATTTCGCATTCATCACTTATCATTTCTCATTTCGCATTTTTGCATCATACGCACGATTGAGGAGCCGTTATGAAGACAACAAATCCTATTGCAGAATTATCCGTTAAACTGGCTATTGCCGTCGTTCGGATGGTTGACCGAGTGAATACTCCCAAAAGTTCCTATCTGACCGATCAGATTGCCCGCGCCGGAACGTCCGTAGGGGCAAACGTGCACGAAGCGCAACACGCACAGAGCCGGCGGGACTTTATCCATAAATTCGAACTGGCACTAAAGGAAGCGAATGAAACGCTGTACTGGCTTCGCGTTATGTTTGAGACCGGCCGCATTGATGAAGACGAATATCGGCAAGTTAGCGAAATTTGCTCCGATCTTTGTCATTTGCTTATTGCTTCCTGCAAGACGGCAAAGGACAAATAATGCCGATTACCATCTTGTTTCGCGTTGCATGGCTTTTGAAATGATGAATGATGAATGCGAAATGATGAATGATAAATAGGGGACGGATATGACACACCAATACAAACTGAACGGATACAACATTATACTGGACACCTGCTCGGGCGGGGTGCACGCCGTCGATGAGATGGCGTACGACATCATCGGGCGGTTTGAGTCGGAGAGTCGGGAAGACATTCTGAAGACTTGGCCCGACGGCGGGGACTGTTACGACGAGATCGCGGCCATGAAGGCGGCGGGGCAGTTGTTTACCCCCGACACCTTTGAAGACAAGGCGGGCACCCTCAAGGCCAAGACGGCGGGGGTGGTCAAGGCGCTGTGTTTACATATCGCCCACACCTGCAACCTCAACTGCGCCTACTGCTTTGCCTCCCAAGGCAAGTATCAAGGCGAGCGGGCGGTCATGTCCTTTGAGGTGGGCAAGCGGGCGCTGGATTTCCTGATTGAAAACTCGGGGACACGGCGCAATCTGGAAGTGGATTTCTTCGGCGGCGAGCCGCTGATGAATTTCCAAGTGGTCAAAGACTTGGTGGCCTATGCCCGCAGCATAGAAAAGGAAAAGAATAAGAATTTCCGTTTTACCCTCACCACCAACGGGCTGCTCATCGACCGTGACGTGATCGAGTTTGCCAACCGCGAGATGAGCAACGTGGTGCTCTCGCTGGACGGGCGCAAAGAGATCCACGACAAGTACCGTGTGGACTATGCAGGTAACGGCTCTTTCGACCGCATTGTGCCTAAATTCCAAGAATTAGTGCAGGCACGGGGCGGCAAGAACTACTATATGCGCGGCACCTTCACCCATCGCAATCCCGATTTCCTCAAAGACGTGCAGACGATCCCCGACCTCGGCTTCCGTGAACTGAGCATGGAGCCTGTGGTGTGCGCCCCCAACGACGAGGCGGCGCTGACCGAGGAGGATCTGGCTGTGGTCATGCAGCAATATGAAGACTTGGCGGCGCTGATGCACCAAAAGGATGCCGAGGGCGATCCCTTTACCTTCTATCATTACATGATCGATCTGCAGGGCGGTCCCTGCATCTACAAGCGCATTTCGGGCTGCGGTTCGGGCACCGAGTATATGGCG
>JAZNYQ010000016.1:0-8957 GCA_045594545.1 Eubacteriales bacterium
CGCGCCCGCGGCGCCAAGACCGAAGTGGCCGTTACGGTAACCACCCGTGAAGCGGTCATGTCGGGACAAAGCAAACGCATCATATTTTTCGGGCAGGACTACTCTGAACCTTATTATAATCTGCGCCGCGCGCTTCGGTCCATTCTCGGCATCAATAATGCCTATACCCTGCCCAGTGAGCTGAGAGTCTTACACGTATACCATTACCGTTTTGTGGTTCCCGAATACCCGATCCACAACGCCGAACATATTAAGATTGCCGTTGGCGAACACACCGATCTGGCCTTACAGGGAATGGTAGATAATGTTTACATCCTGCCCCGCATCGCCAATCCTTCATTAGTAGAAATGAAACAACTGGTAACCAACAACGATTACCGGCTCTTTGCGCTGGCTGCGGGAGAGACCGAAATCATGGTGATGTACGGGTTCTACACCGCACCCACCGATCCCAACAACACCAAGCCTAAACAATTTGTGCCGGTACAAGCGCATCGATATACCGTAACCGTGACTCCTTAAAAAGGAGCAGGGCATATAGCCCTGCTCTTCATTTATGCATTTCGTTTTTTAAAATATCGGTTGCCGTGACATACCCCATCCACGCCTGTCGATACCAAGTCTCTTGCGGATCGGGCAATTCCTTGCCGGCCAAAGCATCGGCATAGTAATCCAACAACGCGGGATTTCTCACCAACAAGGGGGTTGCTACCTGCGTGGCCAACAACCCATTCTTATATATACCTTCCAGATCACCAACCATCTTCTCGCTGTCGTATACCACATGCAAAAAAGCAGGTTCCTGGGTGTCGATCGTCAAGGAACTGTTATACGCCCCCACCACCAAATGGGAACTAAACGGATTTTCGGCCAGCAGTTCGGTGTATTTTCTCTTGTCGTGCACCATGGCCTGTCCCTGCAACAGCCCAAGCCCTACAACCTCTTGCCCGTCAAGTCCGATAATGGTCTGCATGGGTAAAGCGGCCGACGAACCGACAAACAACAGGTGCTTTCCTTCTTCATGATAGGCAATCAATGCGTCCCGTACCGACTCCAGTTTCCGTGCCGCCACCAGCATTTTATTCTCGGTTCCCGCGCCAAAATAGATCAGATCGGCCAGTGCCGCGGTCTCGGCCGTCAATGGCAACATCTCAACTTCCTCTCCCACGGCACGCAGATAGGAAGTCAACACACGCAGATCGGCATCCCCGCCATACAAATTCAACAAATCAGGATAAGCGTGTATGATACGAATCATGCTTGCACCTCCTTCATCCGAGAGGTAAATTTTCCTACATCGGTAAAACACGTCATTACATAAATATCGCCTACGGCATTTTCTTTCAGATCCGCCATCATCTTGTCCAGGTTCGGTTCCACCGTCATGCGGTCTTCCGATATACCTGCAAAATGCAAGCGCACCGCCACATCATAAGCAAACTGCCCCGAAATCAACACCCGCGAAACGCCCCTGACCGGCTCAAAATCAATGTCCCACAGCCATGACATATCATTGGCCACATATTTGCGACTCAACTGATCTACGATCAGCACTAAAGTCGCATTCTCCACCCCGTTTAACTCGGATAACGCGGCATTATAGGCCATGGAATTTTCGTGCTTAGTCAAAGTAAACAGACCACGATGTCCATTCCATTCAAATTCATGCAAACGATCGCCGCGAATCACGAAATGATCGAGTGCCTGTGCCGCATCTTTCGGTGAAAAGTCAAATGCCTTTACAAGCGTAGCATACGCTGCTACAATGTTATAAGCAAAGTTACTGTTGCACATCTGCGGCACAACCGCGTATTCCCCATCCAAGACAAACGCACCGTCGCGCACAGAGGTGATCTCATGATCCACCTGTCCTCTGGCAAAACCGCAAGATGGACAAATGTAGTTTCCCACATGAGAAAAGACCCGACTTTGATAGGACATCTCGGCATAACATACCGGGCAGTATGCGCCGTCATGATAGGCGTGTACGGTTCCCTCTTTTTCAGGGAAAACATCGGAAGACAATCCATATCGTACCGCTGTGCGACCAACCGTCAAACTGGAAGATATCGGCTCGTCGGCATTAACGATCAGCACCGTCTTTTCCGGCAGCCCCTTGGCCAATTCCTTACGCACAAATTCGCTGTGCCCGTTTCGGGTCATCTGATCGCGATAGAGGTTTGTGATCAACATATAATCGGGTGTGATCTGTTTAAACGTGTACTGGCAAAAGCGTTCATCACTCTCAATCAAGGCCATATCCGCTTTGACCTTACCGCTCAGCGTGCAATGACTTAAGAACATAGCCGTAACGCCTTGGATCTGGTTGGAGCCCTCGGTATTACAGATCACATTCATACCGGCACTGCGCACGGCCGAATAGATCATCTGTGTTGTCGTCGTTTTTCCGTTCGATCCGGTAACGGCCACAATTTTCTTCGGCATCTGCATCCGCCTAAGCAGGTCGGGACAAACTTTCAGGGCCACACCACCGGGAAATGAGGATGCACTTCGGCCGATCAGACGAATGGCCAAGCGTGTCATTTTACCGGCGGCAATCGCCAATGTCATACGAATATCCATAAAAACCTCCGTTATTTTGCTAATATCTATATTATATCTTTCTTATTTGCTTGTCAACTCTTGCTTTTTTGTTAATTATGAGGTAAAATGTACCTATATCTATAAAGGAGTTATTAAGATGATCCTAACCGTTGACGTGGGAAACAGTAATATTGTCGTAGGCGCCTTTGATGAAGACACTCTCATCTTCTCCGCCAGACTCAATACCGAGAAAAAGCGGTTGAGCGATGAGTATGCTATCGACCTGCGCAATATCTTTGCCTTATATGGTGCCAACCGCACGGTTGAAGGAGCCATCCTCTCCTCTGTTGTTCCCGGTCTGACCCCCGTTCTCAAACGGGCGATAAATGTAGTGTTTGATCTGAATGCCCTGGTCGTTGGCCCGGGCATTAAAACCGGTATGAACATTCGCATCGATAATCCATCCCAGTTGGGAAGCGATATTCTTGCCGATGCTGTGGGTGCCTTTCATCAATACCCTGCCCCCATCGTCATTTTTGATCTGGGTACGGCTTCCACGATTTCGGTCACCGATGAGACAGGCAGCATCTTAGGCGGCGCCATCCTACCGGGTGTCACCCTTTCTCTGAATGCTCTGTCGCAGACAGCGGCGCAACTGCCCGAGATCAGCATGGAACCGCCTCGCGATATTATCGGGACAAACACCATTGACAGTATGCGTTCCGGCATTTTGTACGGCAACGCCTCCATGATCGACGGCATGATTGATCGGCTGACCGAGCGCCTGGGCAAACAACCCACCGTTGTTGCCACCGGCGGCATCGCCGAAACCATTATCCCCCATTGTAAGCACAATATTATTCTGGACCCGGCCTTGCAACTCAAAGGCCTACTCCATCTGTACCGTAAGAATCGTCCGTAAGGATGTTCTTAAATAAATTTGCGCTGCATCCGCAGACGGAGCAGCAGCAGGAGGTATTATTATGAGCACAAAAACAAGACACAACTGGCTGGTATGGCTGGTACAGGTAGCCCTTTTAGGAGCCATTATTGCGGTTATGAATTTTACACCGCTTGGTATGCTCCGCTTGGGGGTTGTTGAGATCACCTTCATGATGATTCCGGTGATTATCGGCGCAATCGTATGCGGTCCGACCGCCGGCGCACTGTTAGGCGCCGAGTTTGGCTTCTTCAGTTTTTGGACCTGCATCGATGCCAGCAGTGCATTCGGAGCCACCTTGTTGAGCATTAACCCTTGGTTTACCGCATTGGTCTGCTTCCTCCCCCGCATCTTTATGGGGTGGGCATGCGGCATCCTCTTCCGCTCTCTTTATCGCCGTTCCGTTCCTAAATTTTGGAGCTTTTCGCTTTCGGGATTGAGCGGGGCTTTGTTAAACACCATTGGTTTTACCGGACTTTTGATTGCCTTCTTTTGGAGAAGCGACTACATACAGGGATTAGCCGCAGGCAAAAATATCTTTGGGTTTTTGATTGCCTTCGTGGGACTGAACGGACTGGTCGAGGCCATCGTCTGCACCGTTTTGGCTGTTGCCATCAGCCGCGCACTGTTGCCTTTTATTAAAATCAAAGTGAAAGAATGAGATAAACTATGAATAAACACGCGGTCATAATCAGTTGCTTTGATCACTACGAACGCATGATTCATTGGGAACAAAGCGCACAAGATCTTGGTTATCGGACAACCTATATCGCCGCCGACTTCAGTCATGGCGCAAAAACCAAATATGTATGTCCGGTGAAAGGATGCAAGCAGATTCACGTGATGCCTTATCAAAAAAATCTGTCGATTCAGCGTGTTTTATCCCATCGTATGTTTGCCAAAAAACTCTATGAGTATCTGATGGATGAGCAGCCGCAAATAGTTGTATCGCTGATTCCGCCTAATTTTATTACCAAATACTTGGCAAAGTTCAAAAAAAAGCATCCGGAGTGCAAGGTAGTATTTGATATATACGACCTTTGGCCCGAATCCTTTCCCTCTTCCGGCTTAAAAAAGATCTTAGCGCCGGCCTTTCGCATATGGGGCAACCTGAGAAATAAACATCTTCCGGCGGCCGACTATGTTACGGCCGAATGCGGCATGTATCTGGATCGATTGCAATGGCACAAAGAGAATGCCCGCGTGATTTATTTCTCTCTTCCGCCATACCAAGGCAAGGAAGAGCCGCTCCCTTCGTTGCCTACCGACCGAGCAGAGATTGCCTACCTTGGCTCCATCAATAATATTATTGACATTGATAAAATCGTAGCCATACTGGCAGGCATTGTCCGAAATATGCCGACCACACTACACATTATCGGCGATGGCGAATCGCGCGAACAATTATGCGAACGCGTATCCACCGTCGGTGTTCATGTCGTCTTCCATGGCAAAATTTTTGATGAGGATCAAAAACATAAAATCCTGTCCGGCTGTCATTTCGGGCTTAACATCATGAAAGATTCGGTCTGCATTGGCTTAACCATGAAGTCGGTTGATTATCTACGACACGGACTGCCCTTAATTAGTAACATCCCATTTGACACAAAAAAAATGATTTCCGATTACCAGGCTGGTTTTCACGTGCATGCGGCAAACGAAATGCAAACTGACATTGTTAATAGCATTTCCTCGGGTACCGTCTTGTTAAGAAAAGGGGCATCTGAACTATACAAAAATCAATTGACTTCACAAAAAGCCATTGATCAATGCACTACGATTTTAAGAATCCTTGAAGGAGAGAGTTGATATGCGTCAACAAATTGATGTCATAATACCCATGTACAACAGTGAATCCTATATTTCGGGATTGCTTCACGATTTGGAAAATCAAACGATGAAAGATTTTCGCGCCATATTTGTTGATGACGGTTCAACAGATAATACATACTCAATTTTGGAAGATCGATTGCGCCATGTTTCCTTTGCGCACATACTGATTCATCAAGAGAATATGGGACTGCCCGGAGCCAGAAACACAGGCATTGCACATGCACAAGCGCCCTGGATCACATTTTTGGATAGTGATGACGGGCTCGACCCAAACCATTTATCTTTTCTATATCAAGGCGTCGTAAAAAATTCAACACATGTCGGCATTTGCGAATATCAAACAATATCTCGAAAAGAAGATGCCATCACTATTGATGATAATGATTTTTCCGTCACAAAATGCGATGCAAAAACATGCATGAAAACCTATTATATGCAGTGGTTTGGCGCATGGGTTCTTATGTTAAATCGAGAATGGCTACAAAATCAAAATCTGCACTTTGATGAAGAATGCACATATCTGGAGGATGTCCCCTTTATCACGCAGGTAATTGCTCATGCGGACACAATAACCATTATTCATAACGCCACCTATCTATATTACATTCGCAAAGGTTCATTAATGCGAACTCCTAAAATTGAGAAATACAAAATCGCATTGGATGGCTTTCATCGCATGGCACAACAACTTCAGCCGCTTAAAAATCCGGCTACCGCTGAGTTTTTTGCGGTTGGGCATGCCCGATATTATTTGGCAACCTTACGCAAATGTGCAATCTTGATGCCTTACAAAATGTATCTGTCTATTTGCACATACATTCCCTTTCACCAGGTACGGCATCAAATAAACGCCTTGCAAACTAAACATCGCATTTCAAGCAGAATGTACTTATTTTCCAAACGATTATTCTATCATAGTATGCGGTTTATATCTCGAAATGATCACTGACATTGAAAGGATAAAATATGAGAACAGCAGTTGCTATTGCTCTATATAATGGCGAAAAATTTATACTCAAACAAATGGAGTCGATCCGCACGCAAACGCAACAACCCGACCATGTTGTTTTTTGTGATGACGGCTCTCGGGATCATACGATTGCCATTGTTCAAAATTACATCGCAGAACATCATCTATCGGACACGTGGCAAATCTTTAAAAATGAAACAAATCTTGGTTATGCTAGAAATTTTTTTAAGGCGATGTCGTTGTGTCATGCTGATTTGATATTCTTAGCTGATCAAGACGATATTTGGAAACCGGACAAGATTGAAAAAATGACGGCCATTATGCATGACAATCCTCACATCCAGTTGCTAAGTTGTAAATATGAAATTATGGATGCCAACGATCAAATCATGCATGGCGTATTAGCGCGCCCGCCTAAAAACACCGGTTCATTGCGTGCGATCTCAAATAAGGATTTATTGCGTGGATTTTACTGGCTGGGCATGTTGATGTGTGTTCGAAGAG
This sequence comes from Eubacteriales bacterium, assembly GCA_045594545.1. GTDB lineage: Bacteria > Bacillota > Clostridia > Oscillospirales > UMGS1783 > CAKSHC01. The sequence continues at coordinate 6,792 of JAZNYQ010000016.1, forward strand.
ATTTTCTATGTGAACTTCTTCCAATTGCACAAACTCTATTCATTGCTCATGACCGCATTTTGTCACACTGTGCAGCCGATCGAGGTGTGTTTTATGAATATGACTATACCGGCGCCTATCACCGCAGACATGACAACAATACCGAACGCGAAGAACACCGCATTTCCAAACTTTTAAATCGCTCAAACAAATTAAAAGAAATTGAGATTATCACAACCTTGTGGAATGACATGTTGTCTGCAAGGCTTCCCCTTAGTGAAAACAGTCGCTTACAAATAAAAGAACGAATTCAGCTGTCCCGAAAAAGATATGATGCCCTTCTATGTAGACGTCTTGATAAACTCATCGCATTATATTGGCAAGACGGCAGAAATTATCTGCGTCTTGTATCTTTCCTCAGCGATGCTTGGCTGGTATGCTTTGGAAAATAAATCTAATCCCAAGAAAGAGAACTCCTATGAAAAATTCGCTTACAAAACGATCCCTTTTGATTCTTATCGTCTGCACTTTTGTCGGATGTTTCGCATTGTTATCCGGCATCGTTCTTAATTCTGTCAACCACTACATCAACGCTCTACTCATCATCCTCAGTGCGATTGTCCTGTACTTTGGGATCGTATTGGGGCCGGCGAATCGCAATTGGCTGGATGTACGGGCCGTTTTTTCTCTTATGTGGTTTGGCACAATTGGGTTAGCCACCTTACGGCTGGTGGATTATCAGGAAACATGGCAAAACATGACATGGATTATTCTGGCTCTTGCCTATGGAGGGCTGATGATCGGTTCCACCCTCGGAATGATTTATGGACCTCGCCTGTACCGCAAGATCCAATCCGCATTTGGCAAGATTAAGTTTAGACACCTTCAATTCCACATGAAGGAAAACCGATTGTTCACTATTTGTGTTGTCACAACGGTAATTGGTCTGATCTGTTTTGTTATCAATGTTGCCATTAAAGGATACATTCCCTGTTTTTCAGGCAGCACAACAGCCTACATGGATTTCTATACGAAATTTCACATTTTCTCCACAGCGGCCACCGGCGTATCCGGTCTTTGCTTTTATTGCATTCGCAAACAACCGCTGAAACTATGGAAAAAAATCGTGCTGGGACTGTGCATTTTTTATCTGGTTTTTGCGTTCCCCGTTATGGTCGTTTCCCGCGGCATCTTTATGGTGGCTGCCCTTTCTTTGATTGCTGCAGTATTTTACACCTGCGGCAAACGATTCTGGGCCCTAGTGTTAAGCATTGTTTTGGTGATGGGTGTGTATTTATTCACTTCTACCCTACGCAATTATACCGACCAGCAGTTGTCATCCATCTTTCAGCCATCCCAGATTACCCGCCCGTCAGATCCCAATAACGACTCAGATCCCGATAACGACTCAGACACGGATTCACCCATTGCTTCGTTCCAGTTATCTCCGCGCATGGCATTTTTGTACGGCTATGTAACGGTAAGCCATGATAATCTTAATGAAGCGGTTCAAAATCGGCAATCGTACACATGGGGATTACGGCAACTACCGCCGATCAATGTTGTCCTGCAAAGCGATTGGATCGCGCAAGCCAACATAGATGCCGAATACTATACGGTAACACCGAATCTCCTTACCACAAATTTGGTTGGTGATTTTTATTACGACTTCGGTGCTATCGGCGTGTTCCTCTTTATGCTTTTATGGTCCTTTGTTTTCGGTGCCATTCAAGGGATTCATGAAATGACGCAAGGACCGTTTTCCCTGCTCGCACTGGGCAATACCATGACCCCTGTTGCCCTATGTTTCTTTGACTCATGGATGAGCATATTCAGTTTTTGGCTGTTTTGGGGCGTGACCTTCTTATTTGCGGTTGCCGCCTGTACAACAAAGATTCCCAGAAATCAATAAAGGAGATTTGGTATGAAAGGTATTATTTTGGCCGGTGGATCCGGCACAAGGCTGTATCCGTTGACTAAGGTCACATCCAAGCAATTGCTCCCTATTTACAATAAGCCGATGATCTATTATCCGATGTCGGTACTGATGAATGCCGGTATTCGGGATATCCTGATTATCTCCACTCCGCAGGACACCCCTCGCTTTCAAGACCTTCTAGGGGACGGACACCAGTTCGGTGTTAACCTGTCCTATGCCGTTCAGCCATCGCCCGACGGTCTGGCGCA
>JAZNYQ010000017.1:0-3587 GCA_045594545.1 Eubacteriales bacterium
TACGACTATTCAAGAGGGTTGCTCTTTGCTCAAGGCGGCATGACCGATGCCTTATATCCGGCCAGCACCACCAAGTTGGTGACGGCCTTGGTCGTGTTGGAGCACCTGTCGCCCGACACGGTATGTACGGCAGGCGAGGAACTGTCGCTGGTCGCCTACAACTCCTCGAGCGCCTATCTGCAAAAGGGAAGATCCTATACGGTAGCCCAGTTGCTGGCGGGGATGCTCCTGCCCTCGGGCTGTGATGCTTCCTATACGCTGGCCGCCCATGTCGGGCGCAAACTGGACCCGTCGGCCACCGGCGCCACCGCTGCCGTTAACGCCTTCCTCACCGAAATGAACGCATGGGCGGCTCGCAACGGCATGACCCATTCCCATTTCAAAAATCCCGACGGCTATCATGCCTCGGGGCACTATTCCTGCATGCAAGATCTGCTGACCCTTTCCATTCTTTGCCGCCGCAACGCCACCGTGATGGACATTGTCGGCAAAACGAGCATATCGGGCTGGAGCAACTCCAACCAACTGCTTTACGCCAACTCATCCCATTACAACGCCTCTTGTATCGGGTTAAAGACGGGAACGACGGGACCGGCCGGCAACTGTCTGCTCTCGGCCTTTGAGGTGGACGGGCGCACCGTGATCATCGGCGTTTTCGGCGCGGGGACTTCCAACACTCGCTACACGGTAACCAATTATTTGTTTAACACCTATATAGGATAAGAAAAAACACCTCTCGATTGAGAAATGTTTTTTGGCTTTTGTGAAGAGTGAATAAGTAAAAACTCACAAGTTTCTAATGAAACTTGTCAGTTTTTATCATCCCACCATGGGCCGATGGCCGACAGTTCTGACCCGCTTGTGAGCAGGTGGGTGTCCCGGCGTTGATTTATGGGCTTCCAACATCCGCCACATTTGTGGCGGGAGGCCTGCACGCAGACAACAGCACGGACGGACTCCCTTTAACGAAATGTAGGTTCATGATGCCGACTTCCCGAACCGGGCAGGATGATCCATTAACTTACAATTTCAAAATCGTCGCTCAAACGGTCCTCAAAGGCCGCCCAAACTTCGTTGAATTCGGCCTCATTATCCAGACTCAGCAGCATCTCTTCGCCGTTCTCATCGGGAACCATTTTCAGGATCATTACCTGATAATCCTCGTCCAGTTGTTCCTCGGGATCTTCACTGTAGGGCAACAGCGCTACATAGGTCACGCCGTCTTTCTCCAGCGCATCGATCATCTCGTAGCTGGCCTCGTTCCCTTCTTCGTCCACCAGTCCGATGATATCGTTTCCGTATTCGTTACTCATGGGTATCTCCTCCTATTTTTCATCTATGAGTATTATATCAGTAAGTGCGGTAGACAATCCACGGGAAATTCTGTCTGCCGTTACCGAAACGCTTTTTAACACCACGCGCACACGCACCGCATCGGTCTCAAACTGCACTGTCATCTGCTCAAGCGGCATGGCGACCGATTCGTTCTCGTCGGAAATGTGCTCCGCCAGATACTTAGCCGTTCTTGTGAGCTGGTCGGTCACATCCTCCTCGGCGATCGTTTCCCCGTCACGCGTCACGACCGCCACCAGACTGTCACCCGCGACCTGTGAAAACCGAACCGTATATGTCCCCTGTTTTCCCACGATCTCCTGTGCCGTAAAATTAAACAGGTTATAGGTTGTATAATTGGTCAAAATCAGGTCATATCCTTCGGTCGGATAATATTTTTCATCCAACAGCCCCATGTAGGTCGTGGTCACGATGGTGCTCTGCCCCGCCGTGTCAAATTCGCCGGCCACGCCGAAGACCGAAGAAAAATCTTTATAAAAGTCAAAATGGATGGGCAGCCATTTGGCCATGGCCGTTTCTTTCTCGTCATGCAGATATTGTACCGCCCGAGACAGTTCCAGCCGATCGCTTTCTTTCATATTCTGAGGCGGCTTGATGCCCGATTCGGTCAGCATCCCGTAGCGGTTCATAATATCCTGCGCCCGCGTCATCTGCGAGTAGGCCGAAACGGTATGATAATTGACATAGGGCAACACCGAAATGATCAGAGAAGCCGCTATCACCAGTGCCGCAATGCGGCTTTTTTCTCGCATATCGATCAGGATCAGAAGAAGCAAAACGGCAAAGACAATCGAGCCAAGCAATACGCCGTACCGTGTTTCCGATATGCCGTACTGCAAGATCAGCAATACCAATCGCCAAACTCCCACGCCCAGCACCAGAAGTCCGGCACACGGGAAGAACACCCGATAAAACCGACACAGGAAATTATGGAACCGATGACAAAGCAGATAGGTTAAAATTCCCAGCCCCAGCAAGATGGCAATGCGTAAAAAGGTATCGGGCGCATCGGGCCAATGATCGTAGATGACCGCCCGCACGATCAATAACAATTCCACAACGAAGTAACAAAGTACCAAGGGAATAAAAATGTAGGAAATCACCTTTTCCATGGTATGGCGATACCCCGTGCTCTCCGTCTGCCACTCCTGATTTTCCGGTTCAACAAAGGCACGAAGCACAAACAGGAAACCAATAAACACCGACGTGATCAGCATTTGCATCATGACATCGGCTGACCCGTTAGTGCCCGCCACGACCGATACCAGAAAGACGATCGCGCCACCCGACAGGAAAAAGACCCCGCCGAAGACCAGTCCGACCAACAACCGCCGCAGCAGCAACCATGCGGCAATGGCCATCCCGCACCGACACCGCCGACACAGGATCATAACGATACCGACCAGCATCAAGCCGATCAGCGCTATCACTCGCATCCGCCACAACCCCGATGCATCCTCCATGCCGTAGAGCAATAAAAAGATACCGCAGGGAATGATGATCCCAATGCCGGTCAGCGCCAATGGCCAACCGCCCGAATGTTCCCGTTTTCGCACCAGCAGCATCAAGAGCAGATTGCTGACCGCACCCACCACAAAGGTGAGAAACAGGCTATCCAATAAGGGCACCTGTCCCGATGAACCGACTTTCATGATCAGGGCAATGGCCGCAAACAGAGCGAAAACCACAACGGCAGGAAAGGTCACAAAGACCGCACCGACACCCTGCAGCCGTTTAATTGTCCATTCACTCAGTTTTTTCATGTCATACCCCTCTCTTCCTTTAATCATAACACAGAAATGAAAAAGGAGCAAGCATTACTTGCTCCTTTTGTACTTATCGAAAGCCCCAGGCCCGTAAATTCTCATAACTGCGACGCAGACAATCGAACGGATCTTCCTTGTTGCAATAATCCTGCTCAACAAACATGACCTTTGTGCCGCCGGCTTCCGCCTTTTCAAAGACACGCTCAAAGTTGATATTGCCTTCTCCGATCACGTCCATACGCCTGTTATATCCGCAATCCTTCAAATGGATCACCGGAATCCGTCCGGCCAACCGCTCCATCAAATGCTCAAGGACCAGCTTGCCGTCGAGTTTCCTCGGCCTTTTCGGATCAGAACAACAAAATCAAGAATTGGGAAACCAGCACTACCGCGATCAATGCAATCGGATAGGTGGCAGCATAAGCACCGGCCACGTCCTCGGTACCGGCTACATGGATCAGCGTACCC
>JAZNYQ010000018.1:0-17924 GCA_045594545.1 Eubacteriales bacterium
CATGGCTACGATCCGACTTGGCAGTTGCACCTTGCCGATGGATGAGTCGCTGATTTTGAGTGCCGTTGACCTGTCGGGACGGTGCGGATTGTATATGGATATGCCCATTCCGACCGAAAAGGTGGGTAATTTTGATACCGAACTTGTACAGGAATTCTGGCTGGCCTTTACCCGCAATTGCGCCTGCACGCTCCATATCCGCAAACTGGCGGGAGAGAATTCTCACCACATTATTGAGGGTGCCTTCAAGTCGGTGGCGCGCAGTTTGCGTGCGGCCGTGGCGATCGACGAAAAATACGCCAATGAAGTGCCGTCCACCAAAGGGGTACTGGCATGATCGCAATCGTGGACTACGGGGTAGGGAACCTCTTTTCCCTGCAAAGTTCCTTTGCGGCTATCGGTGCCGATGCCGTTGCCACCGATGACCCGTATGTGATCCGCAAGGCCGATCGGCTGATCCTGCCGGGGGTTGGCGCGTTCGGTGACGCCGCCCGCAAACTGCGGGACAGCGGCATGGGAAAGCTGGTTATAGAGCAAGCCGAAAAGGGCAAGCCCATCATGGGGATCTGTCTGGGGATGCAACTGCTTTTTGAAAAGAGTTACGAGTACGGCTTTCATGAGGGGCTGGGACTTATTGAGGGCGCCATTCGTCCGATTGCCGATGTGGTGCCCGTCGGCTACAAGATTCCGCATATCGGCTGGAATGCTTTGCATTTCGGAGAAAATAAGCATCCCTTATTTGAAAACATCGAAGAGGGAGATGCCGTCTACTTTGTCCATTCCTATTATGCCGACTGTACGGATGCCGTGATTGCCACGGCCGAGTACGGTGCGCCCCTGACGGCGGCGGTGGCCAAGGGGAATGTGCTGGGTTGCCAGTTCCATCCCGAAAAGAGCGGGGACGTGGGGCTGAATATCCTGCGTGCCTTTTGCGAGAGGGAGGACTGGGCATGATCATATTTCCTGCGATTGATCTGTTTGAGGGGCAGGCGGTACGCCTCCTTAAGGGTGATTACGCCCAAATGACCGTCTATAACAGCGATCCTGTGGCGGTGGCTCGGGACTTTGCGGCCAAGGGGGCAACCCACGTGCACTTGGTGGATTTAGAGGGTGCCAAGAGCGGCACGACGCCTAATCTGCAAACGATATGTGCCATCAAGGACGAAACGGGTCTATTCTGTGAAGTGGGTGGCGGCATCCGCAGTATGGAAGTGGTGGATCGCTATCTGACAAACGGACTCGACCGAGTCATCCTCGGTACGGCGGCCGTGTCCGATCCTGCTTTTTTGGATGCGGCCGTAGCAAAATACGGCGAGAAGATTGCCGTAGGGGTGGACATTAAGGACGGCTGTGTGGCGGTCAAGGGTTGGACCGAGTCTTCGGGGCTGGATGCCTTTGCTTTTTGCGAAGATCTGCAAAAGCGGGGTGTGACCACGCTGATCTGTACCGACATTTCCCGCGACGGCGCCATGCGCGGGGCCAACCACCCATTATACCGAGAGTTGTCCGAGCGATTTTCGATGAAGATTATCGCTTCGGGCGGTGTGTCCTCAATGGAGGATGTAAAAAAACTGGCGGCTTTGGATATTTACGGGGCTATCATTGGCAAGGCCTACTATATCGGAGCCATTGATTTGGAGAAAGCGATCCATGATCACCAAGAGAATCATACCCTGTCTTGATGTACGGGACGGCCGTGTCGTCAAGGGGGTCAATTTCCAAGGGTTGAGTGATGTATCCTCCCCTGTGGAACTGGCAAAATTTTATAGTCAAAACGGTGCCGATGAACTGGTATTTTATGATATTACCGCTTCCGCCGAGGGACGAAAACTCTTTACCGATATTCTGACCGAAACGGCGTCCAGCGTTTTTATTCCGCTAACAGTCGGCGGCGGCATCAATACAGTCGAGGACTTTGATCGGGTACTCAAATGCGGAGCCGATAAAGTCAGCGTCAATTCGGGTGCGATTCGCAACCCCGATCTGATCGCGCAGGCGGCCAAGCGGTACGGCGACCAATGCGTGGTGCTGTCGGTCGATGTCAAGCGTGTCGACGGCGTTTTCCGTGTTTTTGCCAAAGGAGGACGGGAGAATACGGGGCTGGATGCCATAGAGTGGATCAAACGAGGCGTCGATAGCGGCGCGGGCGAGATCGTGGTCAATTCCATTGATACCGACGGAGTCAAGGGCGGCTTTGATCTGGAGATGCTCTCGGCGGTGTGTGATGTGGTTAACGTACCGGTGATTGCTTCGGGCGGCGCGGGTAAGATTGAAGATTTTATCACCCTATTCCACACCCTGCCTAAGGTAGATGCCGGACTGGCGGCCTCGATCTTCCATTTCGGCGAGGTGGCCATTGCCGACCTGAAAGAGGCTATGGCAAAAGAAAATATTGTGACAAGAAGGTTAAGGAAATGATCGATATCAGCAAACTGAAATTTGATGAAAAGGGGTTAATTCCCGCCATTGTGGTGGATGCCGTTACCAAGCGGGTGCTGACCCTTGCGTATATGAACGAGGAAAGCCTGCGTATCTCCATGGAAAAGGGGCTGACCTGTTTTTGGAGCCGTTCCCGTCAGGAGTTGTGGCTCAAAGGGGAGACCAGCGGCAATTATCAACATATCGTATCCATTACGGCTGACTGTGATTACGATGCGCTGGTGGTGATGGTAGAGCCCGACGGACCGGCCTGTCATCTGGGTACCGAGTCTTGTTTTGAGAATCCCGTATGGGAGAGTGAGGAGTTGCATGAATTCTCTTTACGGGGGCTTATGTCCTTGATTGAGGGGCGCAAGACGGATAAGAAAGAGGGTTCCTATACCACCTATCTGTTTGAGAAGGGACTGGATAAGATTCTAAAGAAGGTGGGCGAGGAGTGCACGGAGGTTATTATTGCGGCCAAGGATCACGATAAAAAGGAGACCGTTTATGAGATTGCCGATCTGGCCTATCATGTGATGGTGCTGATGATCGAGAACGGCATTTCGCTTGAGGATATTCATAAGGAACTGGCTTCCCGTCACGTAATCGATCATAAGGTCAAACAGGAAAAGATGACGAAATGATATTGACAAGCGGGATTTGCCGTGCTACAATATCAAAAAACAGATAGAGGCGCACCGAAAAAGAGTATGCGGAGATAACGGCTGCCGAAGCCGCCGCAGAAAGGTGACGGTGCCGAAGCGGATGCTTATGGCAGGGCATTTGGCTGGCAGTACGGAGAAGATCCGTCCTGTTGTCGCAGACATGCGGAGGGCTATCGAATCAACAAAACTTTTGTTGTATCTGGGCAGTCTCCGTGGAGACTGCCTTTTATCTATGCAAAGGAGAAGAAAGATGAAACAGACGATTTTTAACGGAGCGGCCACGGCCATTATCACCCCTTTTAATGAAAAGGGTATTGATTTTGAGAAATTTGCCTCTCTCATTGAGTGGCAGATCGAGCAAGGCATTGATGCCATTGTGGCGGCAGGCACGACGGGCGAGGGCTCGACGCTGACCGATGAGGAACACAAGGCAGTTATCAAGTTCTGTGTCGAGCAGGTAGCGGGACGGGTGCCGGTGATTGCCGGTACCGGTTCGAACGATATTGCCTACGCCATTGAACTGACCAAGTTTGCCTGTGAAGTCGGCGCTGATGCCATGCTGGTGGTGACTCCTTACTATAACAAGGCGACCCAGAACGGATTGATCGCTTCCTTTACGGCCATTGCCGATGCATCGACCAAGCCTATTATTTTATATAATGTACCGAGCCGTACCGGATGCAATCTCTTACCGGCGACGGTAGCCAAACTGGCCGAGCATCCCAATATCGTAGCCATCAAGGAGGCCAGCGGCAACATTTCGCAAATCGCGCAGGTGGCGGCCGCTTGTGATATCGATATCTATTCGGGTAATGACGATCAGATCGTGCCCGTCATGTCGTTGGGCGGCAAGGGTGTGATTTCGGTACTCTCCAATATCATGCCGGCGCAGACGGCGCAGATTTGCAAAGATTTTGCACAGGGGAATGTCAAGGCGGCTTGTGACGCCCAATTAGCGTTGTTGCCGCTGATCGATGCGCTGTTCTGTGAGGTCAACCCCATTCCCGTCAAGGCGGCGTGCGCGGCGATGGGCTGGTGTGAGAACTCCTTGCGGCTGCCGATGACGAAGATGGAAGCCGACCATGAAGAAAAACTGTTGGCACTTATGAGAGAAAACGGATTGGATGTGTAAAGAATGAAAATTTTAATCAGCGGTGTATGCGGATTTATGGGGCAAGAGGTGGCCAAACTCTGTCGAGAAGGGTACCGCGGTGCCGAGTGGGTCGGCGGGGTTGATCCTGCCGCCGATGGGGCAGACGGCTGTGTCGGTTCATTTGCGCAGGCGAATACCGACGTAGATTGTATTGTGGACTTTTCCCATCATACGGTGACCAAGGAACTACTCGAATTTGCCGTATCGCATCGGTTGCCGCTGGTGCTGGCGACGACGGGACACACGCCGCAGGAAAAGGAAATGATATACGCGGCGGCCAAGGAGATTCCGCTTTTTTTCGCGGCTAATTATTCTTTGGGTGTGGCACTTTTGATTGAACTGGCGGTACAGACGGCCAAGGCGATGCCCGAAGCGCAGATCGAAATTATTGAACATCATCATGATCGCAAGATCGATGCCCCGTCGGGCACGGCGCTGGCGATTGCCGAGGCGATCGGGCAGGTGCGGGACACGCAGATCGTGTCGGGACGCAGCGGGCACGGCAAACGTACCGAGCAGGAGATCGGTATTCACAGTATCCGTATGGGGAATATTGTGGGGATTCATGAGGTGCTCATTGGGACGAAGAACCAATGCATTACCCTTAAGCACGAGGCGTATAACCGTGCCTTGTTTGCCGAGGGAGCGCTGGCGGCGGCGGCTTTTCTGTGCGGCAAGCCGGCAGGTTTGTATGATATGAAGAGTATGATCGGAGAATAATATGAAGATCGGTATTTACGGATACGGAAATTTGGGCCGTGGCGTGGAGTGCGCCGTGCGGCAGAACAGCGATATGGAATTGGTGGGGATCTTTACCCGCCGTGATCCGCAGACGGTTTGGACCTTGACGGGTGTTCCCGTTTATGCGGCGCATGAAGTATCGAATTTTGATATAGACGTGTTGATTTTGTGTGGCGGCAGTGCGACCGATCTGCCGACCATGACGCCGATGCTGGCTGAGAAATTCCACGTAGTAGACAGTTTTGATACTCATGCCAAGATTCCTGCCCATTTTGCGGCGGTGGATGCCTCGGCAAAGGCTCACGGGCATATGGCGTTGATCGCAGGCGGCTGGGATCCCGGTCTGTTTTCCAACAATCGGTTGTATGCCTCGGCCATTTTGCCGCAGGGGCAGGATTATACCTTCTGGGGGCGTGGAGTCAGCCAAGGGCACTCGGATGCCATTCGGCGCATTGACGGGGTACAGGATGCCCGCCAGTATACCGTGCCGGTGGAAGCGGCTTTGGATGCGGTGCGTAACGGTGAGAATCCGACGTTAACCACCCGACAGAAGCATACACGGGAGTGTTATGTGGTGGCCAAAGCGGGGGCGGATCGTGCCCGTATTGAGCGGGAAATCAAAGAGATGCCCAATTATTTTGCCGATTATGACACGACGGTACATTTTATTTCGCAGGAACAGTTGAATGCTGAACATGCGGGGCTGCCGCACGGCGGGTCGGTGATTCGAACGGGCGTGACGGGGTTGCAAGGGGAGCACAAGCATTGCATTGAGTATCGGTTGCAGTTGGAGTCGAACCCTGAATTTACGGCGTCGGTGCTGGTAGCGTATGCCAGAGCGGTTTACCGTCGGGCGCAAAGGGGCGAGAGTGGGTGCATCACGGTATTTGACGTGGCGCCGTCCGAACTTTCTCCTTACACGGCTGAGCAGTTGCGGGAGAAGCTGTTATGATATACGATAATTTGTCGGTAAAAAACGGTCATTTGCTCATTGCGGGACAGGATGCGGCCGATTTGGCGGCCAAGTACGGCACACCGCTGTATCTGATGGACGAGGATCGCATACGGCAACGTTGTCGCACCTACCGAGAGGCGGTAACGGCTCATTTCGGTGATAAGGGACGGGTGTTCTATGCTTCCAAGGCGGCCTCTTACAAGCGGTTATACGAGATCATGAGGGAAGAGGGCATAGGGATCGATGTGGTGTCGGTCGGTGAGATCCATACCGCCGATCGGGCCGGTTTTGATCTGGGACAGGCCGTTTTCCATTCCAATAACAAGACGGATGCCGATATTGTTTATGCGATAGACAAGGGAATCGGGTATTTTGTCATAGATAATGAGGAAGAACTGCTGGCCATTGAGCGGATGGCAAAGGGACGGCAGAAGGTTTTGATTCGCTTGACGCCCGGCATTGATCCGCACACCTATGAGGCGGTGGCAACGGGTAAAGTAGACTCCAAGTTCGGGTTTGCCATTGCGACGGGACAGGCGACCGATATTGTGAAAAAGGCGCTGGACTGTGAACATATTGCATTGTGCGGATTCCACTGTCATGTGGGATCGCAGGTGTTTGACAGTGAAGTATTCCGCATGAGTGCGGATGTGATGTTGCGGTTTATGGCGCAGGTCAAGGAGTGTTTTGGATTTGAGGCGCAAGTGCTTGACTTGGGCGGTGGATTTGGTGTGCCCTATGTGGAGGGTGTGCCGATGCCGGACATCGATGGGCAGATTGCCGAGATAGCCGATTGCGTTAAGGGATTATGTGCCGAGCTCGGCTTGGAATTGCCGACGGTGTGTTTTGAGCCGGGGCGCAGTATGGTGGCCGATTCGGGTGTGACGCTATATACGGTAGGGTCATGCAAGACGATACCGGGGTATCTGACCTATGTGTCGGTGGACGGCGGGATGACCGACAATGTACGCCACGCTATGTACGGCGCGTCGTATACAATATTGCCGGCGACAAAGATGGACGAGCCTCGGGACTTGACGGTGACGGTAGCCGGACGGTGTTGCGAGAGCGGCGATATTTTACAAAAGGATGTGCCGATGCCTGCTTCAATTGCCAGAGGAGATCTGTTGGCTTGTCTGACAACGGGCGCCTATCATTATTCGATGGCATCCAACTACAATCGGATCCCCAGACCGCCGGTGGTTATGTTGTGCGGCGGTGACAGTTATATCGCGGTGCGCAGAGAAACTTTGGCGGATCTGACGCATTTGGACGAATAAAAAATGCCTGCGAAAGCAGGCATTTTTTAATGGTGATGATGGTGGTGGGGATGATATTCGGTATGGCAGCGTGGTTCCAGGCAAGGCTCGGATGGGGTTTCGGTTTCGATGGTAGCGTGGGCGATGCCGTGTTCCTTTAGTTTTTCACGGACAGCTGTCTTGATTTCGTAGGGAGAACAATCGGTGACGACGTGCAGGGTGGCGCAGTGGGTATGATCATCCAAGCTCCAAAGATGGATATGGTGAACGTCCGATACGCCGTCTATATCGGAGAGGTGTTCTTGGAGTTGTGTGGTGTTGATGGGAGATTTCTGGAGAAAGAGGTCAAGAATTTTCTTAAGATTTCGGATGGCGTGAAACAGAATATAGGCGGACACGGCAATGGAGAGCAGGGGGTCGAGAAGGGCAAAATCGGTAAAGCGCATAACGACGGCGCCGATCAGCACGACAATCCAGCCGAGGACATCTTCGAACATATGCAGATTGACAGCCCGTTGATTGATAGACTTGGCACCGTGGGTCACATAGGCGGCGCAGAGATTGACTATGACCCCCACAACGGCAAATACAATCATGCCGTTATAATTAATTTCGGTGGGAGAGAAAATGCGTAAAACAGCATTGTAGATCATAATGACAGAGCCAAGCAAAAGGGTGAGTGTAGTCAGCAGGCCGCCGAGGACGGAGTAACGGGTGTATCCGTAGGTGAAAATGTCGTCCGGTTGCTTTTTGCTTTTCTTCTCCAGAAAATAGGACATACCGATACTGACGGCGTCACCGGCATCATGAATGGCATCCGAAAGAATGGCGGTACTGCCGATGAGGATGCCGCCGACCAACTCAAAAACAGAAAAAACGGCATTAAGGATAAAGGCAATCAATATGTTTTTTTCGGTTTTCATAGAATTCTCCTATTGACAGAAAAATAAAATACGGTACAATAAGTATATTACCGAACAACTTGTTCTATAACTATTGTACGGCGATTGCACAAAAATGCAACATACAGAGAAGTGAAAAGGTTTGATACCGAACAAATCCGGAAAATTGTATGGAGAAACTATGGACAGACGACAGAGAAAAACGAGGGAAGCAATCTTTCATGCTTTTACCGAATTGCTATCCCAAAAAGATTATATGCACATTACGGTGGGGGAAATTATTGAAAAGGCGGATGTGGGGCGGGCGACCTTTTATTCACATTTTGAAACTAAAGACTTTTTGTTAAAGGAATTTTGTGAGGAGTTGTTCTGCCACATTTTTGATGCGGCCAAAGGAGAGAATCACAGGCATCGGCATATTTTTGAATGCGAGGGGACCGACTCGGTATTTCTGCATTTGTTTCGGCATTTGCAAAAAAATGATAACAACATCTTGAGGTTGTTATCTTCGCAAAATAATGAATTGTTTTTGGGGTACTTCAAAGAATATCTGCGGTTGTTGGTCGAATGTCAACTATCCCAATTTGAAGGGCGCAGAGATCATGAATTGCCTGAATCATTTTGGAAAGATCATATCGTTTGTGTATGGGTCGATACGCTGAAATGGTGGATCGGTCGCGGGATGAAAGAGTCACCCGAAACGATAACCGAATATTTCTATAAGGTCGTATAATAACTATGACAGCAGAAATCTCTGCTGTCATTTTCGTGCTATGATGGCACAAAAACGCCCGTTTCTGCCCTCAAAAACGGAGACGGGTCACGCACCTTGACAAACACATCGAAGGATGGTACAGTATCATCAGACGATGTCAAAAATATGGCTCGAAACAAAGGCTATGCCAAGAGGGAGTTTTCTTTCCAATGGAAACAGTTCCCCCCGTACGATAAATCGTTCAGTGAAGCCAATCAGCTGGCTACCCGATGGGCGTATGAAGATCGGGTGCAATCGGGAGATACGGCGTATCTTTCCTGTAATGATCGTTGGTATGTAATTCAAAAGTTTGAAGATGTACCGTCGCATTATATGGTGATGGAGCGATTGACACCAAAACAATATCAAAAATTGATTGCGGAGAAGGATTATGCAAGAAGAGAAACAAGTAAAAACGCAGCGGGAGAACTTTCTTTGTATGCTGGGCGTATTGGATCGGCAGATGGGGTTGTCGGACAGCGCAATGATGACGATATTAGCGCTATGCCAAACCAGTCAACAGATGGAAGCGTTCGCAGCGTGGATCATGGATCACATTCCGGACGAGAAAAATATTCCTTACGACGAGATCGACCTGATGTGCGTAGCCAACGACGTGCACAAGGGAGTGCCGATCCGAACGCTCAAGGCGGACAAGTAGTAAAGACAACCGAATCAAAGAAAGCTGACGGAGAGCCAAATCGGCTCTCCTCTCGTTTTACTGTAGAGGAAAACGGTGTCAAAACGCAAAAAACGGCACCCACGGCAAGATTCAGCGCTTCGGGCGGTTCCTTTTATGATGGAACGGGTAAAAATCTTTTAGAGGGCAAAATTAAAGGCGTGTGGGCGGCGCAGGTCGACCTATTGGAGAAGATGTCTCGGTTGTTGGGGCTGAACATCGAAATTTATGAGTCGCAGGATGGTATCATTACCGATCGGCGGGGGAACAACGAGTAACGTTGGATCTTGCAAATGATTACTATCAAATTCTTTCAGATGCTCAATATAATTACACGAAGAAGGAATCAGGAAAAGATTCAGTAACTCATCGAGGGGTTTTACAATGGCACTATTTCATCAATGATATTTACTTTGCAGAACATGGAGTAAATGAATATGCTCCATATAGGGTTTCTGTTAATGTAAAGGAAAAGACGGATGGTAACTTCGTATATAGTTTTTCGGCAGAAAAACAAAACGGAGAATCTCCCCAGCAGACTTTGCATGCTGCTGTTAGCGGCAAGGATGCCACCAAGAGAAACTCCGTTTCTAATGCTATTATATCCAACCCAGCCGAAAAAATCAACCCCTCCGGCGAAAAAAATCCCGTCGAGGCCGAAGCAATCGCACTATTTTGTCGGAAGCGCTGGAAACGAAGTTTAACCATCGAGATAACGATGTATAGGTAATGCCATAAAAAATAGTAGTGCCTACAACGATGGGAACATCGCGCAAGGCGATGCTGAACCATCCATCAGCACTACCAATAACAGTATATCCAACCCTACTCAAAAAATCAATACATCACCTGAAATATTCCCGCTGAGGCCGAAGGGAGCGCATCATATTGTCGGAGGCGCTGAAAACGAAGTTTAATCATCGAGATAACGATGTATAGGTAATGCCATAAAAAACAGTAGTGCCTATAATGATGGGAACATCGCGCAAGGCGATGCTGAACCATCCATCAGCACTACCAATAACAGTATATCCAACCCAGCCGAAAAAATCAACCCCTCCGGCGAAAAAAATTCCCGTCGAGGCCGAAGCAATCGCACTATTTTGTCGGCAGCGCTGGAAACGGTGGCCAGTGAGCAGGATCGGACGCAGATCAAGCAGTATCTGTCGCTGATGTATCAGACCGATCGATTGCAAATCGTGAAAGCTATTATGGGTAATCTTTAATAAAATAAAGAGATACCGCCCATCGAGTTAACGATGTTGGGCGGCCCGTAGGTAACGCCCTCAAAAGCGGTATCTCTGAAGAAGTCTGCCAAAACCCTGCCGGTGCAGAATACTGCCTCGGCCCATACGTCCAAGGCGGGGGCCGGTCAAACTTCATGTGTATTATATCTTATTATGTAAAAAAAGTCAATTAAAAAGAAATCGATGTGATTTACGACCAGAGGGCTGCAATTGCCCAAGGTGGTTCAAATCATCATCGATATCTCTTTTATTATAGCACAAAAAGATGCGGATGGCAAGTCACTTAATAAAGTACAGGAAATTATTCAAAAAGAGGGGTGGAAAGGTAGCGGTCGCCGGTGTCGGGCAACAAAACGGCGATGGTCTTTCCTTGATTCTGGGATTGTTTTTCGAGGATGAGAGCCGCATGGAGAGCGGCGCCGGAGGAGATGCCGACCAGGATACCCTCTTTTTTGCCTAACAGGCGGGCAGCGGCGTAGGCGTCTTCCTCGGTGACGGGGATTACCGTATCGCAGACGGTGCGGTCGAAATTATCGGGAATGAAATTGGCGCCGATGCCTTGCAGTCCGTGAGGAGCGGCGGTGCCGCCCGATAGAAGCGGAGAGGCGGCGGGTTCTACTGCCACGATCTGAATATCGGGATTCTGCTCTTTGAGATAGCGCCCGACGCCGGTAACGGTGCCGCCGGTACCGACACCGGCAACAAAGATGTCGATCTTACCCTCGGTATCTCGCCACAGTTCAGGACCTGTTGTTTCATAATGAGCCTTGGGGTTGGCGGGGTTGGAAAACTGACCGATGATCATGCTGTTAGGGGTCTCGGCGGCCATTTCCTCGGCTTTGGCAATGGCGCCGCTCATGCCCAATGTGCCGTCGGTAAGCACTAATTCGGCACCGTAGGCTTTCATTAGTGTGCGGCGCTCGATAGACATACTGTCGGGCATGACGATCACAGTGCGGTAACCGCGAGCGGCGGCCACACAGGCCAGCCCGATGCCGGTGTTGCCGCTGGTGGGCTCGATCAGGGTGGCGCCGGCTTTGAGTTTGCCGCTTTTTTCGGCCTCGTTGATCATGAACAGAGCGGCACGGTCTTTGACCGAGCCAGCGGGATTGAGGTATTCCAGTTTAGCTAACAGGCGCGCCTGCGTCTGGATATGGGTCAGTTCCAAAAGAGGGGTATTGCCGATGAGTTGCTCGGCCGATGTATAGATCATAAAGAACTCTCCTTAGGCGGTATGGGTGCGCAGATAGTCGCACCAGATGGCATAATTTTTGGCAAGAAGGTGTACGCCGTCGCCGGTCATGCCGTCGGGCATGCGTCCAGACTTGTCGGCAAAGGCGTAATAGGTGTCAACCAGTGTGACATTCTTTTCTTCGGCTAATGTCCGCAATGCGGCGTTGGCGGCGCTGATATTGGAAACCGAAAAGACCGTTTCCGACCATGTTTTTTCGGGAACGACGGGCAGAATAGTCTGCAGATAGATGCGAGCACGGGGTTGGCGGGAACGCACCAGATCGATCAACTGTCCCATGCGAGAGGCGTAGACCGACGGGTTGGTACCCATTTCATTGATGCCGAGTAACAGATAGACGGCATCGTAAAAGTTAGTGGATAGGTGAGCGTCCAGCGACGGCGAAGCCAATGTGCCGGCGGCGGTAGCGCTGGTGGCGCAGAAATAGGATGCGTTTTTCAGGGTACCAAACAGTTCCAAGCCGTTGGTGAGCGAGTCACCAATAAACAGTGTGTTATCAAAATGACTATCCGCGACAGGCGCATGGTAGGCGGCCTTGGCCATGGGTAAATATTCGGTTTCGGGAATGGAGCGCATCGCCAGCGGTTCGGTGGCGGGGCACTTGTCCAGTTCCTCTTGGGAAAGAGGGGTAAATTCGGGTTCCTGTGTAGTTTGTCCCATCAGGGCGGGAATAAAACACAGGAAGGCACCGATGAGTATTAAAATCGGGGCAATGATCCATATCGCATTTTTCTTTTTCATAAAAACACCTCGTCGTTATCTTACCACGAAATACACAAAAAGACAAGGAAAGAATCATTTTACATATTTTCATTTCCGTTTTTTTATGGTATGATAGAATCAATATATGGAAAAAGGAGATATCTTATGAAGGTTTTAGTGGCCGGCGGTGCCGGATATATCGGAACTCATACCTGCGTGGCGTTAGCGGAGAACGGATTTGAGATCGTTTGTGCGGATAATTTCAGCAACAGCAAGCCCTTAGCTGTGGAGCGCACCCGCAAGGTATCGGGACAGAACTTTGAATTTGTGAAGGCGGATTTCTGCGATCCTGCGCAGAGTGATGCGGTATTTGAGGGGCGCAATATTGACGCGGTTATCTATTTTGCCGCATTTAAGGCGGTGGGCGAAAGCGTGGAGAAGCCCTTGAAATATTACGGGAATAACCTGATTGGGCTGATGAATATTCTGGCATCGATGAATAAGTACGGCGTGCGTAATTTCGTCTTTTCTTCCAGCGCTACCGTGTACGGTGATCACAACCCCATGCCTGCCAAAGAGGAGTATCCCATTTCGGCGACCAATCCTTACGGCATGACCAAGGTAATGACCGAAGAAATTTTGAGAGACGTTTGCAAGGCTGACCCCGATTTCAACGCCGTTGTACTTCGCTATTTCAATCCGATCGGCTCTCATGAGTCGGGCGATATCGGCGAGGATTCGGGCGACCGACCCAATAACCTGTTGCCGCTGCTGTTGCAGGTGGCCGACGGGACTCGCAAGGAATTGATGGTATTCGGTAACGACTACGATACCCATGACGGCACCGGTGTGCGCGACTATATTCACGTGATGGATCTGGCGGAAGGTCACGTGGCGGCGCTTCGTCGTTTTGATCAGAACCGCGGCTTGGAAGTTTTCAATCTGGGTACGGGCGTTGGTTACTCGGTGCTGGATATTATCGGCGCATTCGAACGCGCGACGGGCGTGCATGTGCCCTACCGCATCGTGGATCGCCGTCCCGGTGATGTGGCCGTCTGCTTGGCCGATCCGACCAATGCCAACAACGTTTTGGGTTGGAAAACTAAGCGCACATTGGATGATATGTGTGTCGATGCCTGGCGTTGGCAGACGAAAAATCCTCAAGGCTATATCGAGTAAAAACAAATTCGCTTTGAGCTCACAGTGTATGCTGTGGGCTCTTTTTTTGTGCAAAAAACTGTCGAATTTGTAAAAAATATGTTAATTTTTAGAATTTTTCAAAAGGGGTATTGCAATTTCCTATATATATGTTATAATGTGGTTACATGTGACACGAAGTGGTGTCATAGTGGGTGAAAGTGGTTAATTTTCAGCCGAAAAACGCTGAGAAAGGAGGAAGCGCTGATGTTGACAGGAACATTTCGGCACACCTTGGATACCAAGGGGCGCGTGATCGTACCGGCCAGATTTCGTGAGGATCTGGGCGAAGTTTTCATGATCACCAAGGGTTTGGATGAGTGTTTGGCGCTTTACTCCATGAAAGAATGGCAGGCGTTGGAGGAGAAGATCGCGGCCTTGCCGATGGCGGCGTCGCGGCAGATCACCCGTTTTATTTTCGGCAGTGCTTATCCGGTGGAATTAGACAATAACGGTCGAGCGGTTATTCCGCCCGAGCTTCGTAAATTTGCGGGGCTTACCAAGGATGTGGTAATTCTCGGCGTTTCGTCCCGTGCGGAGATCTGGGATAGCGAGAAGTGGGAGAACAGCGAAGATGCGGCTCCGTCCGAGCAGGTTACCAATATGATGATCGAACTGGGTCTGTAAGATGGGTTTTGAACACATACCGGTTTTATTGGATGAATGCATTGAGGGGTTGGCCATCAAGCCTGACGGCGTGTATGTCGATTGCACGGCGGGCGGCGGTGGTCATTCCTATGAGATAGCCAAGCGGCTTACCCATGGACGGTTGATCAGTATTGACCGTGACGAGGCGGCCATTCGGGCTTGTACCGAGCGGTTGGCGCCGTTTCGGGATCGGTCGACGGTTGTCAAGGCGACCTTTTCGCAGATCGGGCAGGTATTGGCCGATCAAGGCATAGAGAAGGTAGACGGAATCTTGATGGATCTCGGAGTGTCTTCGCATCAGATCGATACGCCTGAGCGTGGATTTTCCTTCCGCAGTGATGCGGCGCTGGATATGCGCATGGATCAGCAGGCGGCGTTAAGCGCGTATACGTTGGTGAATACTTACGGCGAGGCGGAACTGGCCGATATTTTATGGCGATACGGTGAGGAACGATATTCCCGTCAGATTGCCCGAAAGATCGTGCAGGAGCGGCAGAAAGCGCCGATCGAAACGACGGGACAGTTGGTGGATATCATCAAGTCGGCCATGCCGGCGGCGGCCCGACGGGAAGATCAGCATCCCGCCAAGCGCTCCTTTCAGGCATTGCGGATTGCCGTGAACAGTGAATTGGATGAGTTACAGGAAACGCTGAATGTGATACCGAGTCTTCTGAATGAAGGCGGACGGATCGCCATTATCAGTTTCCATTCGTTGGAAGACCGTATGGTCAAGACTGCATTTCGGGAACAGAGCCGAGGATGCACCTGCCCGCCGGAGTTTCCGGTGTGTGTATGCGGGCACAAGGCGCAGATAAAAATTATTACAAAAAAACCGATCGTGGCGACGGGCGAGCAGTTGGAGGAAAACCGACGGGCGGCCTGTGCGAAACTTCGAATTGCCGAAAGGATAGAATAAGATGAGAAAAACCGACTGGAAAAAGAGAATAGCCAAGAGATGGAAAGCAAAACGGGTATCGGCCACGTTGATGGCGGCTGTTTTATTGCTGGTCGGATTGGTTTGTTATCAGATCTATTGCAACGCGCAGTATAATGAGTTGACTACGCAGGTGAACAATCTTAAAAACGAGCATGCCGATCTCGTGAATGAGAAGATTCAGCTTGGTGTAAAACTGGATGCTATGGCAGAGCTGGATAACATTGAGCAGATCGCGCAGGAAATGGGCATGAGCAAGATTCAGCAACATCAGATCGAATATGTCAATCTGGGTAGTGAGGATCGGGCAGAGGTGATCCGTGTTGATGACGGTTTCGGCGGATTGTTTCGTAACTTTTCTATGATTTGGGAATATTTAGGCTGATTCTGATCTACAAATGTACTGTGTCCTGTTGTGCAACGGATAGGGATGTGTAGAGCCGCTGTTGGTTGCAACAGCGGCTTTTCTATTGGAGGAAACGATTGGTGGAAAGACAAACGGCAAAAGGCATGAAAAAGCGCATGTTCACGATTTTGCTCGTGATCGTGGTGCTGTTTACGGCGATTGTAGGGCGGCTGTTTTACATACAGATCATTCAGGGGGAAAAATACCAGAACACGGCCATCAATCAGCAGACCCGTGAACTTACGGTAGCGGCGCGTCGCGGCACCATCTACGATTGTAACGGCAAAGCGTTGGCGGTATCGGCTACCGCCTATAAAGTTGTGCTTTCGCCCGCCACAACCGATGAAGAGGCGGCCGAGCTGATCTTGAAAAATCTGCCCGATCTGTTGGGTGTGGATGCTGAGAAAATTGAGAAATCTCTGGCCAAAAACAGTTATTACGATGTGGTGGCGCGGCGCGTGGAACAGAATGTGGCTGACGATGTGCGTGCCTTTGTGCGGGAAAATAAATTGGGCGGCAGTATCTCGATCGTGGACGATCCCAAGCGGTACTATCCGTACAACGATTTTGCCTGTCACGTACTGGGATTTGTCGGGACGGATAATCAGGGTTTGACCGGACTTGAGGTCATGTATGAAGAGTATTTGCGTGGTACCGACGGCAAGATCGTGCTGGCCACCGATGCGGTAGGTAACGATCTGTCCTTACTGGATTATGAGAAATACATCGAGGCGGTAGATGGGTATAATCTTAATACCACCTTGGATGAAACGATACAGCACTATCTGGAAAAACACCTAAAAGAAGCCTATGTCGAGCGGCAACTGAGCGGGTATGCCGGCGGCATCATTATGGATGTGGAAACGGGTGGAATTCTGGCCATGTCGGTGGTCGACGGATTTAACCTGAATGACCCGTTTACCATTACCGATCCGCAGGTGTTGGCGTCTTTGGAGGGATTGACGGGCGATGACCTGACCTCGGCCCGATCGGAAGCGCTCAACGATATGTGGCGTAATGTACTTATTAGTGATTCGTATGAGCCGGGATCTACCTTCAAGGCTATTACCAGTGCCATTGCGGTAGAAGAAAACCTGATCAGCGACTCCAAAACCTTTTTCTGCCCCGGTTATAAGATCGTGGCCGGCACTCGTATCCATTGTGCCAATCATAACGGACACGGCACCGAGACCTTCCAGCAGGCCATGAACAACTCCTGCAACCCCGCCTATATGGATATCGGCGAACTGATCGGGGGTGAAACGTTTGATGAGTATATTACCGGTTTCGGTTTTCGGGAGTATACCGATATCGATCTGCCGGGTGAGGGTTTGGGTGTTCTGCACTCGGCACAGTCTTTGCAAGGTCCGGTGCAGTTGGCTACGACTTCGTTCGGTCAGACCTTTAAGATCACGCCTATCCAGTTGCTGACGGCGGTGGGTGCGATCGCCAACGGGGGCAAGATGATGCGTCCCTATCTGGTCAGTACCATTACTGATCAGGACGGAAATGTCGTGGAATCCACCGAGCCTAAAGTGGTAAAGCAGGTCGTGTCGGAATCGACGGCGGATACCATTGTTTCGATGATGGAAAAGGTCGTATCGGAAGGCGGCGGCAGAAACGCCTACGCCAAGGGCTTCCGCGTGTGCGGCAAGTCGGGTACTTCGCAGAAGATCGACCAGAAAAACGAAGACGGAACCTATGAGCATACCGCATCCTTTATTGCCTTTGCACCGGCGGATGATCCGCAGGTGATCATGCTGTTGTTGCTGGATGAACCGCAGACGACGCCCATCTATGGTAGTTATATTGTAGCACCGATTGTCAGTAAACTGATGGAAGAAGTCCTTACTTATATGGAGGTTTCTCCGCAGTATACCGAGGACGAACTCGGTCAGCAGGATATCTCGGTACCGTCGGTGGTGGGTGTGGCCAGCAATACGGCCAAAGCCACCATATCGCATCTGGGACTTAAGGTGCGTGTCATCGGCGGGGACGGCGAAGTGCAA
>JAZNYQ010000019.1:0-6877 GCA_045594545.1 Eubacteriales bacterium
TATGGTATAATACTAATAGTATACTTTCCGCAAATTTTACCAAAGGAGGTGCCCTCATTGAAACGCACCATCGCCCTTTTGCTCTTGGCGGCCGTTTTGCTGTCCTTGGGCGGCTGCTCGATCATGGAGGGGAACATATCCACCCTGCTCAAAGTCCCCCAGCCCAATAAGGTCCAGCAGCAACTGCGCAACGCCATCGACAGTTCCCTGGGCACCAATATCAAGTATATTTCCCCCGCCGCCGGCAACCACCGCACATCCTTGATTCAGGTCGATCTGGATGGGTCGGGGCGGCTGGAAACGGTGCTCTTCTACCTG
Source organism: Eubacteriales bacterium (assembly GCA_045594545.1). GTDB lineage: Bacteria > Bacillota > Clostridia > Oscillospirales > UMGS1783 > CAKSHC01. Next base: position 319 of record JAZNYQ010000019.1, read on the forward strand.
CCCACCGCCGACAATACCACCGCCTTTTTAGCGGTGCTCACCGAACAGGACGACGGCACGTGGAAACTGGTCAAGAAGATACAAGGGGCTGCCGCCGCCGTCGATTATGTTGAATTTTCCGATCTGAACAGCGACGGCAAGCGTGACATCTTGGTTGGCTGGTCGCGGGGCGACAGCGCACGCGAACTGTTTGTCTACAACGTCTTCGCCTCCGACGATGCCCTGCTGTATACCGACGGCTATAATGAGAGCCGCTTCTTTACCGATACCGACGGCGCCCCCCTGCTCTTTACCGCCTCGTTTGACAAGGCGGGCGGAAGCGGCACCGCCAAGATCGTCACCCTCGACAAGAACGGGGAACTGACGAAGACCTTCACCTGCGAGATCGATGCCCATTTCGATACCGTCACCGCCGTCAGCTACTCCCGCATCTCCTCCACCACCCGCGCCATCATTCTGGATGCGCGGCTGGGCAATACCGCCGTCACCCAGTTCCTGTTCTTCGACGGCAACCGCCTGATCAACCCCTACTACACCGACGGTCTGCTCGACCCCGCCTTTATCCGCGAAACCGCCTTTGCCTGCACCGATATCGATAAAGACGGCATCGTCGAACTGCCCGCCGCCTCGGCCCTGCCCGTCGTAACGGGCGCCTCCTCCGGCTATACCCCCATGCAACTCACCGCTTGGTCAACCTTTAATTCCTCTACCCTGACCAACTTCACCCTCCAGCCCCTCACTTACGAATTTTCCTGCATCATGAATCCCACACTGGGCTACTATTATATCTACCCCGCCGCTTGGGCCGGCCGTGTCAGCGTCTATAATAACGCCGCCGACCGTACCATGTACTTCTATCATGTGGACCCCCAGACCAACTACAGCACCCAGCTCTTCTCCATCAGCCGCATCTCGGCGGCCGACTATAATAAGCGCGCCAACACCGGCTCGTGGTTCGAACTCCACCGCGAGGGCGAACAGATCTACGCCATCCATATCGCCGACAACCTCTCGGCCGATCTGAAATTGCTCATCGGCACCGTTACCGACTGCCGTAACCGTTTGATCCTGTATTAAGAAGGAGTGTAGAAGTTTATGAGAAAGATTCTTGTTTTAGAAGACGAAGCCACCATCCGCGAATTTGTGGTGATCAACCTCAAGCGCAGCGGCTACACGGTAGTCGAAGCCGCTTCGGGCGAGGAAGCCTTGGAACTGCTGGGCGCCAACCCCGACATCGACATCGCCCTGTGCGATATCATGCTCCCCGGCATCGACGGGTTCGAGGTGGCCCGCACCATCCGCTCCTCCAATCAGCAGATCGGCATCATCTTACTCACCGCCAAAACGCAGGAGACCGATAAGGTCACCGGCTTTATGTCGGGCGCCGACGATTATATTACCAAACCCTTCTCCCCCAGCGAACTGCTGGCGCGCGTCGATGCCCTCTATCGCAGGCTCTCCCTCTCCAAACGGGACGAAGGCAAAACCTACACCTCCGGCCCCTTTACCGTGGATCTGGTGAGCCGCACCTGCACCAAGAACAACGTCCCCATCGATCTGACACAGGTCGAGTTTCTGCTGATGAAAACCTTTATGGAACATAAGAACGTCGCCCTCTCCCGCGCCATGTTGCTGGATAAGGTATGGGGCGCCGGTCATTCGGGCGAGGAAAAAACGGTCGATGTCAATATGCGAAGACTTCGCATGAAGATCGAGGACGACCCCTCCGAGCCGAAATACATTACCACCCTCTGGGGCTTTGGCTATAAATGGTGTGAAGTATAAATGAAGTGGAAATTACCGAAAATCACGAAACGCTGGCTCTCCAGCGTCTTCGGCGTGATCCTCATCATCCTAACCGGTTTTGAGCTAACGTTAGGCGCCGTTATCTTTTCCTATTACCATAACTCGGCCGAAACCTATCTCAAAAACCGATCGGAGAATTTGGTTACCTATTATAATTCCTATATCGCCCCCGCCGTCACCTCTCTCGACGCCGGCGCCCGCCGCGTCTCCGAGGAGTTCTCCGACCTCTCGGCCGCCGAGATTCAGGTGCTCGATGCCGACGGCCGCTGCCTGTATACCTCCATCGGCTACGCCATCGGCCACGAAACGATCAACACCGCCGATTTCAAGTCGGCCATCGTCGGCGTGTCGGCCTCCTATTCGGGCAAAAATACCGGCACGGGCGAACGGGTCATGGCCGTCTCCGCCCCCCTGCTCGATGCCGACGGGCAAACGGCCGGCGTCCTGCGTCTGGTCAGTTCCTTGGATGCGGTTGACCGTCAGGCGTGGATCGTCATCGGCACCACCCTCGCCATCTGCTTAGGCATCATCCTCTTCGTGTTCATGACCAACTATTACTTTATCTCCTCTATCGTAAGCCCTCTCTCGGTCATTAGTGACACCGCCAACCGCATCGCTCAAGGCGATATGTCGGCGCGCATCGATAACGAGTACCGCGACGAGGTGGGCGACCTGTGCAACTCCATCAACAACATGGCCTATGAACTGGCCGAGAGTGATCGCATGAAAAACGACTTCATTTCTTCCGTTTCCCATGAACTGCGCACCCCTCTCACCGCCATCAAGGGCTGGTCGGAAACCCTCATGCTCTGCGACCCGAAGCAGGATAAGGAAACCATCGACCGCGGCCTTACCGTTGTCAACGACGAGGTCTCCCGCCTCTCCCACATGGTCGAAGAACTGCTCGACTTTTCCCGCCTGCAGTCGGGGCGGATGCGCCTGCGGCTGGAGCCGACCGACCTGTACGCCGAGATCACGCAGGTCACCCTCATCATGCGCGAACACGCCAACAAGGCGGGCATCACCATCCATTTCGACCTGCCCGAGGACAGCAATACCGTCATCCTCGCCGATGCCGACCGCCTCAACCAAGTCTTTATCAATATCATCGATAACGCCATCAAACACTCCGAGGCAGGTACCAACATCCGCATCTACGTCACCGAGGACGAAAAATGGGCCCGCATCTTCGTCGAGGACGAGGGCGAGGGCATCCATGAGGACGACCTGCCCAAGATCAAAGAACGCTTCTATAAAGGCGTGTCTTCCAAACGCGGCACCGGCTTAGGCCTCGCCGTCGCCGATGAGATCATACGCCTGCACGGCGGCGACCTGTTTATCGATTCCAAACTCGGCGAGGGCACCAAGGTGTCCATCGCCCTACCAAAGGAGAAACAATCATGAGCCAACAACCCTCCTGCCTCCATCGCACCTCCATCGGCGGCCAAGCCATCATGGAAGGTGTCATGATGCGTGGCCCCGAAAAAACGGTCATCGCCGTCCGTAACCCCGAGGGCGAGATCGTCTTAGAACCCTTGAAAGACGAGCGCAAATTCAAGAAACTGAAAAACATTCCTATTCTTCGCGGCATCTTCAATTTCGTCTCCTCTCTCACCACCGGCTTTTCCGCCATCGAGCGCAGCACCGAGATCGCACTGACCGAGGAGGAACAACAGCCCGACAAGTTCGATCAGTGGCTGCTCGACCGGTTCGGCGATAAAGGCACCAAGGTCGTCACGGGTGTGACCATGGTCATTGGCGTATTGCTGGCGCTGGGCCTGTTCGTCTTCCTGCCCTACGGCGCCATGTGGGGCATTGAGAAACTCACGGGGTGGAACAGCGGCACTTGGTTTTATCTGATCGAGGGCGTGGTACGCATCCTCATTTTCGTCCTGTATATTGTGCTGGTGCGCCAAATGAAAGAGATCAAACGCCTCTTTGCCTACCACGGCGCCGAGCATAAGACCATCCATTGCTACGAACACGGCGAGGAACTGACCGTCGAGAACGCCAAGAAATATACCACCCTGCACAAGCGGTGCGGCACCAACTTCTTGGTCATCGTCATGATCATTTCCATCCTGCTCTTCTCCTTGATCCGCGTCGATCACCAGTTGCTCCGCTTGGGACTGCGCCTGCTCATGCTCCCCGTGGTGGCAGGCATCTCCTATGAATTTATCAAACTGTTCGGGCGCTTCGATAACTGGTTCACCACCGCCCTGTCCTTCCCCGGTCTGATGTTGCAAAAACTCACCACCGCCGAGCCCGACGAGGGTCAGTTAGAAGTCGCCATCGCCTCCCTTACCGCCGTCATCCCCGAAAATAAGGAAGACGACAAATGGTAAACAAACTGCGCGCCGCCGGCGTGGAAGACCCCGAACTGTGCGTTCGGTTTCTTGAACAGGACGGCAAACTCACATCGGAGAATGTTGAGCGCTTGATTCACGGCGAACCCATCCAGTATGTCTTGGGCAACTGGGAATTTTACGGATTCCCCTTAACCATGCACAAAAACGTCCTCATCCCCCGCCCCGATACCGAAATTCTGGTCGATGCGGCGGCCGCCTTTCTAAAAACAAGAAACGATCCTACTTTTCTCGATCTCGGTTGCGGCAGCGGCGCCATTACGCTGGCGGTGATGAAGGCGTGCGGTGCCCGCGGCACGGCGTTGGATAAAAATCCCGATGCCGTAGCCCTAACCAAGCAAAACGCCTTGCAAAATAATCTGAACCCCACCGTGCTGTCGGGCGACCTGTTTGACCCGCCCGACCTGCCGCAGTTTGATGCCATCCTCTCCAATCCGCCCTATCTGGATAGGCGGGATATGCAGGAACTCTCGGTACAGGTGCAAAACGAGCCCGAAACGGCGCTGTACGGCGGCGAGGACGGGCTGGACTATTATCGGTTTATCGCCCCCCATTACGCCCCTCATCTCAAGGCGGGCGGGGCGCTGATCCTGGAGATCGGACACACACAGGCCGAGGCCGTGACGGACATTGTCAAGGCGGTCGGCTATGTCGATATACAAATACACAAAGACTACGGCGGGAACGACCGCGTCGTCTTTTGTCGGAGGAACGTATGAAAGAAGAATTTTCAAAACGGCTTACCTTGCTTCGCAAGGAGAAAAACATCACCCAAAAGCAGGCGGCGCAGGATCTGGGCGTCTCCCAAGCCTTGCTGAGCCACTATGAAAAGGGCATTCGCGAGTGCGGTCTGGAATTTGTGGCCAAGGCGAGCGAATACTATCAGGTGTCGGCCGATTATCTGCTGGGGCTGTCACAGTTGACGGGCGGCGAAAAAATTTCTTCCGATCTGCCCGATCCGGCCGCCGAACCGGCCGCCAACACCGGCGATCTGGCGTTGGGATTGGGACGGCGCATCGTCTTTAACGGGCTGGATCTGCTGTACCTGACGGCAGGCAAGGTCAACCGCGACTACATCCGCGCGCTCAATAATTATATGTATGTCAGCGTGTATAAGGCTTTCCGCACCCTGTACGACGCCAACCCCCGCAACGATCGCAATCTGTTTTTGGTCGATTCCACCCTCGCTCCTTTCCATACCGAGGCGGCGCTGGCCGAACAGACGGCCAATATGAAAGCGGCACTGGTCGAGAACGAAGCGCCCGATCTGGGTCAGACCCATATCGAAAAGGAATATCCCAGCCGCGCGGGCGGTATGCTCAATTTAATTAAAAATGCAGAAAATTTGATCAAACGCTGAATAAAAAGAAAAATCCCTCTCACACTATCCGTGGGAGGTATTTTTTATGATACTTGACAGAATTGCCTTGATCCTCGCCATCGTCGGCGGGCTCAACTGGGGCAGTATCGGCATCTTTAATTTTGACTTCGTTTCGGCCCTGCTGGGTCAGAACACCATGCTGTCCCGTATCGTCTTTACCTTGGTCGGTCTGGCGGCCGTCTGGAGCATCTCGCTCCTCTTCCGCCAGCGGGATCCCGTTACCGACTAAAAAAAGAGAGCCACTCGGCTCTCTTTTTTTAGTCCTCTTCCCCCGCAAGGGGAAACTTCACACATCCTCGATGTACTTCACAGGTCACCGACCTACTTCACACGCCAACGGCGTACTTCACGCCCTTTTCGTGAAGAGTGCGCCACAGCACCACGAAGAGCTTATTTTTTATACTCATATTCCAACGAAAAGTCCCAATTTTGATAGATATTCTCACTTTCGGCCGTCACCACCGTCGCCCGATAGGAGGAGGTGGGTTTGATCTCCACGATCACCCGCCCGTCGGGTGCGGTCAAGATCTTCTCATAGGCACCCGTCGCCAGATTGCCCCGATAAAGGTCCTGCCCGAAACTGACGTAGTATAAGGGCTCGGCAACCGCGATCCGCATTAGGGAGGCATCGGGAATATCAAAGAGTTTTTCCATCCTTCCCTCCCTTGTCACCAGCCACATCTCCCGCTCGGTGTGCACCAATACCCCCTTTTGGGTCACGTCCTCCACCGCCGCCCAATCGCCCTCGGGCAACTTGTGAACGCACACGCCGAACTGCTTGAGTTTATAACTCTCACTGGTCACGTACCAGATCAGATGCGGGCCTTCTCCGCAATCGTGAATGCTCCCGTCATCGTCCACCATCACATACCCCCACTGGGTGTGATTGACCGCCTGCCGCTCCTGCGCAAAATACGCCTCCTCCGTCATGCGGTATTCCACCGACAATTCCTCGGGATAGAGCATCGACGGCTCCACCTGCAGATCGTCCGCACTCTCACTCGGC